>DASSIZ010000024.1 GCA_035691485.1 Terriglobales bacterium | reverse complement strand
TCATCGTGGCGCGCACGTTTTCTAAGATTTACGGCATGGCGGGTTTGCGCCTCGGCTATTCGGCTGCCATGCCGGAAACCACCAAGTTGCTGCAGGCGTGGCAACTGGAAGACAACGGCAACATGATCGCGCTCCATGCCGGGCTGGCTGCGCTCGACGACGACACAGCCATGCATGCCGCCGTGGCGCGTAATGCCGCCGATCGGCGGGAATTCATGCGCCAGGCAGCCGCGCGCAAGCTGCACACCATCCCCTCGTTCGCCAATTTCGCGATGCTGGAGACAGGACGCCCCGTGCGCCAGGTCATCAAGCACTTTCGCGACGAGAATATTGCCGTCGGCCGACCTTTTGCCCGCATGGAGAACTTTGTGCGCGTATCGTTCAGCACGCCCGACGACATGGCCGTCTTCTGGCAGACCTGGGATAGGTTGCCGGCCATGGCCAGGCAGTAGGTTGGTTTGTAGGCTACCAGTTGTAAGACTCGGGGTATCGGCAAACCCGAGAACCGAAAACCGAGGACCGGGAGTAAAAATTCACAGGCTTCAAAGTTGTCGGCTCGCTATATACTGCCCCGCGTCAACGAAAATTTTCCCGAGGCGAAGTGACGAATGTCTTCCGTCAAAGCTGTGCGTGAGTTCTCCCCTGAAGTTTCTTCCGACGATTTTCATTCGCTGGAAGAAAAGGTTTACCGCACCATTGAACTGCTGAAAGCGGCCCGCGAGGCCAAGGTGGCCGCGGAGCGCGACACCGCCCGGGTGCGCGAGCAACTGGAAATGCGGGAGGAGGAAATTGATTCCATGCGTTTGGAGATGATCGGCCTGCGCAAGGAGCGCGAAGAGGTCCGCTCCAGGGTCGAGAAGATGCTGCGCCAAATTGATGAATTGACGACGGACGATTCCGGGGCATAATCAACCCAGCGGAAGGCAAGGAGACAACATTGAGTTCTTCCAATGGAAATGTAAACAGCGTTCGTGTGGAAATCTTTGACCAGCCGTATAACCTGCGCGGCACCGATCCCGATTACATCTTCCGCCTCGCCGAATTCGTCGATTCCAAAATGCGCGCCGTCGCCGAGCAGACCTCCACCGTGGATTCGCTGCGACTGGCCGTGCTGGCGGCGCTCAATATTGCCGACGAGTACCAAATCTTGAAGCGCAAGTACGACGCCATTTCCAAGGACATGAACCAGCGCACCAGTTCCCTGGAAAACGCGCTGGATGAAGTGTTGAAGGACTCTCGCCGCGCGGTGTGAATCCGGGGCTGCAACCCAAGTTCCAACTTTTTCCTTCCAGCTACTTGCGCTTTCCGCGGCCTTTCCCTAGCATCACTGCTTGTAAGCCGGCCTGCAAAGTTGGTGCTGGTGGTAACCGGATTTTGAACCAACACCTCAATGAACGGGAGCTCGACTCGACTTCTGATCCGGTGTGCAACGTTCCGCCATGCGGAAATGCCTAAAGGATTGCGGCGGGTTCCCACCTTGCTGAGCAAGGTTCATTGACGGCCCACCACACGGCCTCGCGGGTCGGCTTTTTTGTCCCTCCCTGCTTTTGTCGCTCCCTGCTAAACTTGGTTATGGTTCCGGCGTACCGCCTGGAACATCCAATTAACAGTGTTTCCGCGACTGTTTCATCTCGGCAGCTTCAGTCTTCCGACTTACGGTCTGTTGGTGGCCACCGGCGTCATCGTCGGTCTGTTTGTCTCCGCCAAGCTGTGCGAACGGCAGGGCATCGACGGCGAGAAGGCATGGAACCTCGGCATCCTGGTGGTGCTCGGCGCGATCATCGGCGCCAAGGTGCTGCTGATCATTAACGATTTTAGTTACTACTCCCAGCATCCCCGCGAAATCTTCAGCCTCAGCGTTCTGCAGGCGGGCGGCGTTTTTTACGGCGGGGTGATTACCGCGCTCGTCCTGTCTATTTGGTACATCCGCAAGAACCACATGCCGTGGCTGCGCACGGCGGACGGCTTCGCGCCCGGGCTCGCGCTGGGCCACTCCATCGGCCGTCTCGGCTGCTTCGCCGCCGGCTGCTGCTACGGCAAGCCCACGGACCACTGGTGGGGCGTGACCTTCAAGAACCCGTTGGCCCACGCCTGGGTCGGCACTCCGCTCAACGTCCCCCTGGAACCGACGCAACTATTCGAGTCCGCTGTCGAGCTGGCGAACTTTTTCCTTCTCTACTGGCTCATCAAGCGGAAGAAGTTCGAGGGCCAGGTGATGGGAACGTACCTGTTTGTCTACGGCGTGGCGCGCTACTTTTTGGAATTTATCCGCGACGACCCCGACCGCGGCTCCGTCTTCGGTGGGGCCATGACGGGCACGCAGCTGATTTCGATTTGCCTGGTGGTTGTCGGCGGCATTCTCTGGCTGCGCCGTGTCCGGCTGCAACAGCCAGCGGCGACAGCCGTGCGCGCCGCAAGGTAAGATCAGCCACTATCTACACTGATTGGCGCTGGTTTGATTCCCCATCTGTGTTCATCAGTGTTGGTCTGTGGTGTTCGTTCTTCATGCACCAGCAATTCCAGGTCGCTCCCGAACACGCCGGACGCCGCCTCGACCAGTTTCTGGCCTCGCAGCTTCCCGACATCAGCCGCGCTCGCGTCCAGGAACTGATCGCGCAGGAAAAGGTCCAGGTTGACGGCAAGCCTGCGAAAGTATCTTTACGCCTGCGCGGCGGCGAAGAGATCGAAATTCTCGGACCCGCCGAGCGCAGGCCGCTGCGGGCCAGCGCGGAAGAAATACCCCTCGACATCGTCTACGAAGATGACGACCTCGCCGTGATTAACAAGCCCGCCGGCATGATGGTGCACGCCGGCGCCGGCGCCAGCGAGGACGCCCGAAATCGCGGGACGCTGGTCAACGCCTTGCTTCACCGCTTCGGCGCGCTCTCCAACCTGGGCGGCGAACTGCGTCCGGGCATCGTGCACCGGCTGGACCGCAATACCAGCGGTCTAATCGTGGTCGCCAAGCATGACCGCGCACATCGCAACCTGGCCGAACAGTTCGCCCGACGACAAGTTCACAAGACCTACATTGCCCTGGTCCACGGCGCGGTGAAGCAGGACAAAGGGACGATTCAATCCGCGATCAGCCGCGACCGGCTTCGGCGCACGCGCATGACAACTCGGCGTTCGGGCGGTCGTGAAGCCGTGTCGCACTTCAAGGTTCTTCAAAGAATCGACTCGGCTTACGGCAAGTTCACCTTGCTGGAAGTCAAGATCGAAACCGGCCGCACGCATCAGATCCGGGTGCATCTGTCGTCGCTCGGCCATCCGGTGGTAGGCGATACCCTGTATGGCGCGCCTCGTGAAGTCCTCCCCAGGGTCAAGGAGGGACACGCGTCGTTAACACTGGCAAGAAACTTTTTGCATGCAGCAGCCATCGAACTGAGGCAGCCTCTCAGTGGTGAGCCACTCGTCCTACAGCGGCCCTTGCCGTCCGAACTCACTGAATTCATGCGCCGGCTTAATCCGTAAGGCGGCGCAACGGGTGCGAGTTATAGCTATAATGAAATTTCCCATGCAACGCACTTTTCTCTGCGGCGCTTTCGCCCTGCTTCTGGCGGCAGGAGGGGCGGCACAGCAACCGAATCCGTCCGACCAGGACTTGCCCGCGGCGCCTTCGTCCAGCATTGCGCCGTCCCAGCCGGCGCCTCCTGCAAAAGCCGAATCTCCCAAGCCGGAGATCGCCAAGCCGGATCAACCGCCGTCGGACAGCAAGCCGGTACTTGAGGACTTGTCGAGCAAGAAAAAAGCGCCACCGCAAACTCCAGAATCCGCCGAGCAAGACCCGGTGGACGACGTTACGAGTAAGCCGCTGCCTGGCTCCTCGGGCCAGCCCTCTGCCAGGGGCTCGGAGGGGGCGGTCAAGGAACTCAGCCCTGACGAGCTGACGTTCCGCAAACAGGTGAACGAAGTTAACGTTGTGTTTACCGTGACCGACAAGCATGGGCGCTTCGTGAAGAACCTGAACAAGGCGGATTTTCGCGTCATCGACGATAACAAACCTGCTGCATCCATCGATTTTTTCAGCAGCGAGACCAATCTGCCGCTGCGGGTCGGCCTGCTGATTGACGCCAGCAACTCGGTCCGCGACCGCTTCCGCTTCGAGCAGGAATCCGCCATTGAATTTTTGAACCAGATCGTGCGGCCCAGGTCCGACCGCGCTTTCGTCATCGGCTTCGATACCACCGCCGAGGTCACGCAGGATTTCACCGACAACGCCGAAGCCTTGTCGCGCGGCGTGCACATGCTGCGCCCGGGGGGCGGTACCGCTCTTTTTGACGCCGTGTTCTTCGCCTGCCGCGACAAACTGCTTAAGGCAACCACCGCTGGCCCCTCACGCCGGGCGATTATTCTGCTCAGCGATGGCGAAGACAACCAGAGCCGCGTCACCCGCGAGGAAGCCATCGAAATGGCGCAGCGCTCGGAAGTGATTATTTACACCATCAGCACCAATGTCAGCGGCGTCAAGCTTCGCGGCGACAAGGTGCTGGAACGCCTGGCCGACGCCACCGGCGGGCGCGCGTTCTTCCCCTTCAAGATCCAGGACGTGGCCAATGCATTTTCGGAAATCCAGGACGAACTCCGCAGCCAGTACCTGCTGGCGTACAAGCCGGCAGATCTGAAGCCGGACGGGCGCTACCGCGCGATTGACATCATCGCCGAAAACCACAAGATGCTGCGGGTGAGGGCGCGCAAAGGCTACTTTGCGCCCACCCGTTAAAAGGGCTGCAGCTCCCGTTTTTTCAGCTCTGCGACGTGAGCTGCGGGCGGGCGTTCCTCGGAATGCCACCGCGATGCCACAGCGGATTTTCATCTCTATTCCAGCTGCTACTAAGGTCTGGCACTCCGATACTCATCTCTGGCCGATCAAGAAAAAGTGTCGTCGCCCGCTTTTCTCCAGGGGTCTGGCACGAAACGAAACATCTACCGGGACCAGCTAAGTTCCTGCTGCCGATCTGCCCCTTTCCTGCACTGGTAAGTACCTTGTTATTCACCGGATACGCTACATAAAGCGGAGCTACTCCGGGCAGAACCGCGGTACCCACAATGGATAAGAAACTTCTTTTTTTGAGGGAATTGCAGCCGTTTTTGCTTGTGAGTTGCTGTTTAACAGAGAGTCAACAATGGCAATCCGGCTGCAGCGTAGAAATTGCCGACCGACTGCCTTCGCTCGCTCGGCAATTGGCAATACTGATTTCCCTGGGCCCTTATGCGGATTTGTCTGGTTACAGCGTTCCCTCCAAGTACTCAGCGGATCAATGAGTACGGGCTGCACCTGGCCACGCAGGCGCGTGATCAGCACGCCGACCTGGTCGTGCTGGCGGACCAATACGAACCCCGGCTGCCGGAACTGGACGGCTTCGAAGTCCGTCGCTGCTGGGCCTTCAACAGCCTCGCCACCCCGTGGAAAATCCTTGCCGCCGCTCGCGACAGCAAGGCCGACGTTGTCTGGTTCAACCTGGTGTATTCCACCTTTGGCGACCAGCCCCTGGCCGCGTTTCTCGGGCTGTGCACTCCCCTGCTGCTGCGCCTGTGCGGATACCGCACCCATGTCACGCTGCACCACCTGATGGAAAACGTGGACCTGCGCCACGCCGATATTCGTTTTCCGAGGCTGTACCTGTGGGCGGGAAGGTTGGCGACGCGGGTCCTGCTGCAGGCGCACCAAGTCTCCGTGCTGCTGGATTTGTACCGCAGCGAACTGGTCAGGCGTTACGGCGCCCACAACATCAACGTACACCGGCACGGCATCCTGGGCACGATGCCGGAACCGCCCGATTTCTCCCGTCGCAAGGATGAATTCCGGGTGCTGGCGTTCGGCAAGTTCGGACGGTACAAGCGACTGGAGGTCATGCTGAACGCGTGGCCGGCGGTCAAGCGGGAAGTGCCCAAGGCAAAGCTGATCGTGGCCGGACAAGATCATCCCAACCGCGCCGGATACATGGCGGGCTTGGCGGAGCAGCACAAGGACGATCCCAGCATTGAGTTCCTCGGATATGTGCCGGAGGACGAAATCGGTGCCGTGTTCAACCGCTGCAACGTGGCGGTGCTGCCCTACTCGTCCTCGGGCGGCCCCAGCGGCGTGGCACACCAGGCGGCGCAGTTCGGATTGCCGCTGATCGGATCCAGCATCGGCGACATCGTGAGTGTGTGCACCGAGGAAGGCATGGCGATCGATTACTACCGGACGGATGATGCCGGCGATCTGGCCGAAAAAATTATCGCCCTGGCTCGCGACCCCGAGCGCGAGCAGCGCATGGCAGAACAGAACTACGCGGCGGCGCTGGCCATGACCATGCCCAAGATCGTCGCCCAGTATCTCAGCGATTTCCACGAGGCCCAAGAGGCCCTCTCCGAGCAGCCGCACGTGGCGTTGCCGGAGAACAAAAAGGCGGCGGCATGAAGGGGCGTATCCGCTACAGCATCGTCATCCCGGCATACAACGAGGAGCGCCGCATCGGCGTGACTCTCGACCACGTGATGAAGTACCTGAACGAGCGCAACGTCAGGGCGGAAGTCATCGTCGTCGACGATGGGTCCACCGACCGCACTGCCGACGTCGTCATGTGGTACCGCCGCAAGACGTATCGCGTGAAACTGCTCCGGCTGAAGCACCAGGGAAAAGGGTCCGCGGTGCGAAGCGGAGTGAATGCGTCGCACGGGCAGATCATTTTCCTGTGCGATGCTGACATGCACGAGGGCTTCGCTGAATGCGAGAAACTGGAAGCGGCGCTGCTCGCCGGGGCCGATATTTCCATCGGCTCGCGCTGGGTGCATCGCACCCCGTCGACCGACACGCAACCGTTGTACCGCCGCGCCAGTAGCCGTGTCTTCAATGCCTGCACGCATCGCCTGCTCGGGCTGAAGTTTCACGACACCCAGTGCGGCCTGAAGGCGTTCACGCGCGATGCCGCCAAAGACCTGTTCGCCTACCAGCAAATTAACGGATGGGGCTTCGATCCCGAGTTGCTGTTCGTCGCCGCGCGGCTGGGATATAAGGTAGTGGAAGTGCCGATCCAGCTTCGGCACGACTACAGCAGTTCCAAGTTCCGCCCCGTTCACGACGGCTTCGTTACTTTCAAGGAGCTGTTCCAGATAATGTGGCGTGACCTGCTCGGCAGCTATCCCCGTCCGATGCCTGCTCCGGCGATGGTCGCCACCGCTGCGGCAGTCGCCTCCGCCGAGAAAACATTTATGGCCGAAACCGGCACGAGCGAGGCGGCGTAAAACGCGCAATGAAGCGACTGATCGTCAATGCCGACGATTTCGGCATGACCCCCGGCGTAAACCGCGCCGTGGTCGAGGCGCACCGGCACGGGATGGTGACTTCCGCCTCGTTGATGGCCACCGGCGACGCTTTCGAGGAAGCCGTGAGGCTGGCGGGACAGTACGAAGTCAGCGTCGGCTGTCACGTCGTTCTGCTGGAGGGGTCACCGTTACTGCCGCCTCATCAGATTCCCCGCCTCGCAGTTTGCGATGCTGAAGGCCGCGCCCGGTTCCAGCGCAGCCTGGGCGAGTTCATCCGCGCCGCCACCACCGGACACCTGCCGGGAGAAGAAATCACGCGCGAAGCAACCGCGCAAATTCAAAAGCTCCGGAACGCCGGCATCCACGTTACGCATGTCGATACGCACAAGCACGCGCACGTTTTCCCGGAGGTCTTCCGGCCGCTGATGCGCGCAGCCGTGGCGTGCGGCGTCGGCGCCATGCGCAATCCGTTCGAGCCGCCGCAGACCATGCGGTGGGGCGAGGTGCTGTTCCGGCCGGCGTTGTGGTCGCGCTACCTACCGGTCAGGACCTTGCGCATATTTGCGGCAGAATTCCAGCACCAGGCTGCCTGGCACGGCCTCCGGACGCCCGATGGGACGATCGGAATCACGCTCACCGGATTTCTGAATAAGCCGTTGTTGCTGGAATTGCTGCGCCGCGTGCCGGAAGGAACCTGGGAACTATGCTGTCACCCGGCCTACGAAGATGCGCAATGGCACGCGCTCGGCCCGCGGCCGGGGTCGGGACATCGTGAGCTGGAATTATTTGCCTCCGCGGAATTGCGCCGGTGCGCCGAAAGTCTGGGCATTGAACTGATTTCCTACCCCGAACTCGAGCCGGTGACGCAAAGCGTCGCAGCGTAACCCAGCCTGACTATTCACTTCCGCCGGCCCGTTCACGCGAGGAGGGCGCGTAGTACCCGGCGCGAGCCTGCACGCGATATTCACCACCCCGCGCCTTTACTTCAACCTTGCGATAGCTTCCATCACGCTTGTTATTGATGGGTGTGTATCCGATGCTGTACTGGCTGCGGAGCTCGGCAGCCACCTGATCGAAGGCCTGCTTAAGCTTCTCCTGCTTGTTGCCGACCTCTATCATTCGCCCGCCGGTTTCCTGGCAGAGCTTCTTCATGTCCCTGTCGCCGGAATAGCCGAAACCGCCGTAGAAACCGCGGTCTGCAATCAGCAGCACGTACACCATCGCGTCAGCACGCTGGGCCGCCTCGACGGCATCCTTGATGCGCATGCGGCTGCCCTGGTCCTCGCCGTCGGTCAGCAGGATCATCGCCTTCCGGCCAACTTCTTTGGCCAGCTTTTCATTGGCGGCGAGGTAGACGGCGTCGTAGAGCAAGGTGCCGCGCGGGTTGCTGTTGGGAATGGGACCGCCGCCCAGGCCGGGAATGCCGCCGCCGCCACCGCCGCCGTTGATGCGGGCGCGATTCATGCCGGCGCGCAAGTCGCGCGCGTCGTTGGTGAAATCCTGCAGCAGATCGACGTTGACGTCGAAGCCGATCACGAAGGCCAGGTCTTTTTCGCGCAGAATCTGGCGCAGAAATGATGCGCCCACTTCCTTCTCGATGGGCAGCACCCGCTCCTGGCTTACGCTGCTGTCAATCAGAATGCCGAGCGTGAGCGGCTGATTGGCTTCGCTGGAAAAGTATTTGATGGTCTGGGGTTTGCCATCTTCCATGATCTCGAAGTTGTCCTTGAGAAGATTCGGCACCAGCAGACCGTGCTTGTCTTTCACGTTGAAGAAGACGTTGACGACGTTGACGTCTACCTTGAAGGTCTGGACACTGTCATCGGAGCGTTGCGGCTCCGGTTCCTGGGCTACGGCGCACGCCGCGAAACTCAGCACGATCGCGGCTAAAACGGCACTGATTTTCTTGGGGAAGCGTTGGGACATATACTTCATCTACTTCTTTCAAGCCGACGCGGCTTGCTTAGGGTTATTCTAAACCAGTGCTCTCCATGTTATTAGAGTACGCTGGCACGGGAATGTTGCTGTCGGCACGTGGAAAATAAGATGACCATGGATGCGAAAAGTCGCAACAAGTTCGCCCGCAGCGCTGCCGCGACGCTGATGGTAACGCTGTCATTGGGTCTTTCGCTGGGGCAGCAGCCGCCCAGCACCCCACCCGAGGGGCAATCGGGCATACCGGATGCGCCGTCGGCGAGCCGCCCGGCGGAGAAGTTTCCCTCGACCGGTGAGCCGATCACTTCGCCGCCTCCGCCCGCCGATATCCCAACCGTGCCTCCGGGCAGTGTGCCCCCTCCGGGCGGGCGGGATGAACTTTTCACCCTCACCAAGAATGTGAATTTCGTGGTTGTGCCGGTCACGGTGAAAGATGGTTCCGGACATCTCGTCGAGGGGCTATCGCGGCAGGATTTTCGGGTGCTGGAGGACGGGGTCGAGCAACGGATGACCTATTTCACCAGCGATCCGTTTCCGCTGACGGCGGCGGTGGTCGTGGACCTGGGTATTCCCGAAATCGAATTTCGCAAGGTCAGAGACACGTTGCCGGCGCTGGTCGGCGCATTCGGGCAGTTTGACGAAGTCGGCCTGTACACGTTCGGCACCTCGGTGCAGAAGGTACAGGACTTCACGCCCGCCAATGGCAACAAGGTCAGCCAGGCGATGGATCGCATTCGAAAGAAGGCGACGGCGCGTACCGGCGGGACCCCGGTGGTGGGCGGACCATTTGGGTATCCGCAAGGGACCGTCAACGGACGAAACATCGATCCGGGCGTCAATCCAACGCCGACTTATACCAACGAACGAGAAGCCAAGGTGCTGAACGACGCGGTGCTGCAAGCGGCGCTGGATCTGGCACGGCGCGAGCCGACGCGGCGCAAAGTGATCTTCGTGGTCAGCGACGGGACCGAGTACCGGTCCTCCGCCAGTTATGGCGAAGTGCTGAAGGTCCTGCTCACCAACCAGATTTCCGTGTACGCAGTGGGTGTGGGCAGCGCCGGGGTGCCCGGTTATTCGCAGGCGCAAAAGATTCATATACCGAAGAGCGGACTCTACGGAAATATCCTGCCACGATATGCGTCGGCCACCGGGGGCGAGATGTTCAACGAATTCTCGCAGTCCGCCATCGAGCAAGCCTACAGTCGGGTCACGGAAGAGGCGCGCAACCAGTACACAATCGGATACACAACGCGCGCCACTCCTTCCAGCCAATATCGCGATATTGAGGTCAGGGTGGCGGTTCCGGGCATGAAGGTTTCGGCCAGGCAGGGATACTACCCGCTGCCGCCGGCGCGGCAGACGCCTTGAGTCTTGCGCCCGTTTGGGGCTGTGATATAAACAGTTTTCTCCCCGGTAGTGGAAGGCGAACTCCGAACTGCGACTGAAGCCGCAGGCAGGATTTCGTCAGTCGATATTCGCGTGATCGCGATCAGCCGGAACGGCCGCGATGCGCGCTTTGAGGGCCAACTTGAGTTTTATCAATTTCGCAGCGCGCGAGATCAACTGCAAGATCGTTTATTACGGCGCCGGTCTGGGCGGCAAGACCACGAATCTGCAATACATCTTCGACAAGACCGGCGAAAAACAAAAAGGCAAGATGATCTCGCTGGCGACGGAGACCGATCGTACCCTGTTCTTCGATTTCCTGCCCCTGGACCTGGGAACGGTGCGCGGGTTCAAGACGCGTTTCCACCTCTACACCGTGCCTGGACAGGTGTTCTACGACGCCAGCCGCAAGCTGATACTGCGTGGGGTGGATGGCGTGGTGTTCGTGGCCGATTCGCAGGAAGAGCGCCTCGACGCCAATGTCGAAGCCCTGGATAACCTGCGCGACAACATGAAAGAGCACGGCTACGACTTCCTGAAGATTCCTTACGTGCTGCAGTTGAACAAGCGCGATCTGCCCAATGCCTTGCCGGTGGAGAGCCTGAAACACGAACTGGTCAAGCGCTCCGAACCGGTGTTCGAGTCAGTGGCATGCCAGGGCACGGGCGTCTTCGAGACCCTGAAGGAAGTTGCGAGGCAGGTGCTGATCGAGTTGAAGAAGGGTTAGGGAATCCGTTTCAGTTGAAAACAGATTCGGAGCACAAGGGCGGCGGCAAGCAACCATAGCCGGGCCAGTGTTTACCGGTATGGCTTGAAGAAAGCAGGATGCCAGCGACGCGGTTCCTGAGATCCGCATCCGAAGGCTCACTGGCTCAGCCGAAATGATTTCAGCATGTGCTCGAAGGTCGGGCGCAGATGCGAGAAGTCCTTTTCCGGCGCGATGAAGACGAGCGAGACGACGTTTCCGCTCGCATCGGGGAGCGCCACCAGCCAATCGTGTTCTTCCAGCGGCTGACCGTTGGATCCCGCGATGGGAGACTGACCCAGCAAATCCACGGAGCGGCCCGCGACGCCGTTGACCCGTATGGTCTGCGCCCTGCCGGCGACGCGCATCCCCGGGTTCTGCTGTTGCAGCGAAGCGATCAACTGCTGGGTGGCATCATCCAGCGAGTCGGCGTTCTGCGGTTGGAACTGCGAGACCAGCGCCCCGTACGCTATCCCCGATTGCGACACTGCCGCCTGCGGCGCGATCAGCACCGAGCCGCTCTGCTGGTCCTGCGCCGCCTGCCAGTTGCTCGGATAATCCATCGAGAACGGGCCCTGGTAGGTCTGGAATCCGCCACTGGGCATGACCTGGGAGCTGGAGACATTGCCGTTGGGTCCGGAGCTGATCGGAGCGCCGCCGGGTCCGCTGACGTTGTGAATCTGGCCGCTCTTGGCCATCTGATCGATTTGCTGCGCGGTATAAGCCTTGATGGAGCGCGCTTCCTGACGAGCCTGGGCGAACTGCTGGCTGTCGTCCACATAACGGCGCGAGGGCCAGTTCTTGACCTCGCTCTGCACCGCCGCGACGCGGTTTCCGGGGTTGGGGTGATCGCTCAGGAACTGCGGTCCCCCGGCGCGGTCCTGCGATTCCAGCTTCTGGAAGAACTGGGCCAGCCGTATGGGGTTGTAGCTCGCCTTGTACATGATGATGGCGCCGACGGCGTCGGCCTGGGCCTCATCGGCGCGGGAGTACCGCATGCTGAGCACGCCGGCGCCGAGCTGCGCTCCCATGTTGGCCAGCGCACCGGCAGCGCCGCCGAGCACGGCCCCAAGCAGCCCGCCAAGGATTTGCCCCGCTGCCTGCGTAGTTCCCTGCTTCCTCATCCCTTTGATGGAATGCTGCATGTAAACGTGCGACATCTCGTGGGCGATGACGCCGGCGAGCTCGGCTTCATTATCAGCGGCAACGATGGTGCCGACGTTGACGAAGATCGGACCGCCCGGCAGGGCAAAGGCATTGATCTCTTTCTGCTGCACCACGTGGAACTGATACGGCCAGCTGTATTGCTGCGGAATGACGCCTTCCAGCTTGTGTCCGAGCGACTGCACGTAACGTGTCAGCGGATCGCTGTCAGGCAGGATCGGCATCTGCTTGTAGACCTCGGCGACCGCTTTCTGGCCGAGCTGGATTTGCTGGTCCTTGGGGGCGGCCAGGCCCGGATCGGGCAGGGCCGGCTCGTTGCCCACGGCGGCAATGAGCCATGCCGGACAGGCGATCAGAAAGACGAGAAGAACCGCGACAGAACGCGTGAAGCCGGATGAATATCTCACAATTCCTCCCAGCCGGCAGCTACCGCGGCCGCCGGATGAAACCCTGGCTTAGAGAAACTAACAGCTTAGATGCTTGAGAGTTGCGCCCAGTTTTACCAACAGTGATTCAGGTCACAGAGGCATTCCTGAAAGGAGAGGTATAATCACGCGCTTTTCAATCGAAAACAACCGGCCCGGCCGATTTTGTTCGTCGTGAGTGTATCCATGGAATCATTGAAAATCCTGCTCCGCAAGCTTATGCCGCAACGGCGCGAACTGCCCGGGTTGGACCGCGGGTGGATCATCGCCAATCACAAGCTGGTTTCCTTTCACGCTGCGTTCTTGACTTCCCTGCTCAGCATTTCGACCTCGGTGGCCTCACGCTTCGACGTGGTGCGGCAGATGTTCCTGAGCGCGGAGGTGGTGATCTCGGCAGCGATGTGGTACCTGGCTTGGCACACCAACATCGCGGTACACGAAATCGGGCACTACCTGGCGGCGGTGCGGACGAACAATTTGCGGCCGGAATTTGCCGGGCCTGCCCAGGAAAAGATGAAGCAGGGCTTCGGCGGCCGCTGGGCGTGGTACCTGGAAATGTTCGTCAAGATTCCTTACGGCAAATTCCAGGGCGTGAACAAAGAGGCGGGCAGCTTTCATCCCAGCGTCAAAACCCAGAACCTCGCGGTGTCGGCGGCGGGACCGGCAGCCAGCCGGGTGCTCTGCCAGGCAACGCTGCCGGCGGGCATCCTGCTGGTCGCGCTCGGGCTGATGCGCGGCGGCCAGCCTGGCGAATTCGCGGTGTATGCCGGCCGACTGTTTTTCACCGTCGGAGTGGTGGCCATGTTCGACTTCCTGATCGCTGACCCGGGCAAGTACAAGGCGTTCCGGGCGCGCGAGCGGGAAGCGGCGGCACGCGCGGCGGAGGTGAAAGCGGCGGAGCCGGCGCGAGCGGCAGACGCGCGCGCGGTCAATCCGTCGGAATTGCGGCGCAAACTGCGCCTGCACCGCTTGCAGGAAATGGAACTGGCGGATGGAAGAATCGTCTTCGCGCCGTGGGAATTCCGTAATTCGATCATGGGCGGCCGGCACACGGAAGAGATGGGCGGCAACCTGAGCTTCCAGGAATTCATGTTTCTGCCCTTGACCGCGCGCGACTACATCGAAGCGCAGCGCGTCACCAACATGCTGCAAAGCCGCGCCATCCAGATCATCCAGGACAGCGAGGGATTGAACTTCGTGGGCATTGGGCTGGAGGGTGGAATCGTGGCCTCGTATGCGAAGCAGGCAGGCGACATCCTGCCCGAGGAGCGCGCACTGCGGGTGGCAGTGCAGGCGATCGAGCAGTGCGGCTTCGTTCCCGACCGCGACGTGGTGCTGGCGCTGGACCCGGCAGCCAGCGAACTGAGCAACGCTTACCGCGAAAAGACCGGCGAGAAGGATTCCGTCGGGCAGTACCTGTTCTGGCGCGCGGAAGATCCCCGTGTGCTGTCCACCGATGAAATGGTGGAGCTGTACGCCGCGTGGGTAAAGAAGTACCCGATCGTCTCGCTGGAAGACGCCTTCGCCGAGGATGATTATGAGGGCTGGAAAAAACTGATGAAGCTGCTCGACCAGGAAATCCTGATCATCGGCGACGACCTGGTCACTACCAAGGATTCGACCATCCGTCGCTGCGCGGAAGAAGGGCTGATCAACACCGCGCTGATCAAGGCGAACCAGATCGGCAGCATGAGCGAAACCCTGCTGGCGACGCGGACGGCGAAGGAAATGGGCCTGGCGCTGGTGGTGTCGCACCGGTCGAAGTCACCCAACGAGGTGATGGAGGCCGACATCGCATTCGCAGTGGGGGCGCTGGGCTTGAAGTGCGGCGGCGGCGCAAACACAGAACGGCTGGTGAAGTACGGCAGGATCGTGGAATTGATGGAGCTGGCGAAGAAGGGCGTGAAGGTGACACGCAAGCTGGATCCCGATTTGCGGATTGCCGACATCGCCGCCCACGAGGAGCCCACGAACGCCGGCATTCCCACCGTGGGCGTGACCGTGATGCTGGATAACGGCATGAAATTCACCGCCGCCACGCCACTGGGCACCTCGGCCGGAACCGACGAGGCGATTCACCTGGTGGACAGCATCATCGAGGCGAACCCGCTGACTCGGAAGTTCCCCCAGTACTTCGTCTACAACGAACGCGAGAAGACCTACAAGTTCGCGGCGGGCGTCAAGGCGGAAACGCTGACCAAGGAGAGCGCGGAGCTGGCGGAGTTGTGGGTGCGGGCGAAGCGTTACGGCGGCAAGGGCTGCCTGAACGCGGTAGCGAACGTGATGGAGGTGGTGGCGCCTCGGTTCCTGGGGCAGAAGATTTCGTCGTTGGGTTCGCTGGTCGATCTGGACCGCGAGCTGCTGCTGATGGAGATGGACTTGGCAGTCAAGCGTGGGAAGATCAGGGCTGACGCGCCGCCGGAAGAGCAGATCGCGATCATGCAACGCAAGGCCAACCTGGGGATGAATGCGGTGCTCTCGCTGTCGCTGGCTCTGGGGCGACTGGTGGCGGCTCGCGACGGAAAAGAATTGCCCGAGGTGCTGCGCGACCTGGAGATGACGATTGATCGCGAGTATCTCTACGGGGTGAAGCAACCGGCAGCGGTTCATGCTTGAGTTGGCAGCAGTCGGGACGCAAATTGAAGCGCGCTACACGTCCACGGGCTGCGGCAGGGGCAGGCCCTCGGTCTCGCAGATTTTCTTGAGTTCACCGACCGACCATTCGGCGCGGAAGTTGTAGAAGACATCGTAGGGCTGCTGGAGCAGCTCCAGCACGCGCGCCGATTGCGGATCGCACCACTCCGGCAGCGCCGCGCGGGCCTCCCCCAATGGCGCGCCGCTGAGCTTGAGCGTCATCAGGGAATGCACAAACCCGGGATGCAGCGAGAGCTGGTCGAGCCCGTCCTTCAAAATCTGCTTCCGCGTTTTCAGTACTTTTCTCTCGCCGACGTTATGCAGGAGCTGCAGGTATTTCTCAAATAGCACCCACTCATTTACCAGCAGGGCGACCTCGAGCGGATTGAACGACCTCCAGAAGGCAACCGGATAACGCAGCGCGAGAAAGCGCCCGATCATGAACGCGCCCGCCTCGTAGCCGGAGATGTGCTCGCGGGCGCACCGGGCGAGGGCGGCCTTGAAGAAACGCACTTTGCGGTCGAGGGTGAGCATTTCAAAGACGTTGCTCTGGCCGAGGTGGTCGCCGATATCGCTCCGCAGCACCTCTTCGGTGTAAACGGATTCGCGCTCGTCAAACCAGCCGTTGACCAACTGGCGGGCATCGTCGGAATTGCCGCGCAGTTCGAAGTTCACCAGGCGCGTGACCTCGTTGAGGCTGGAAATCTTGTCAGCGGTGAGGCCGCGAACCAGTTGCTGGTAATAGCGGTAGGCATAGGCGATGGCGGCAAATTCGCGCTCTTCCTCCGATCCCTGTTCGGGATGCTCGCCTTTCATGTAGCGCAGCAGGCGCGCGGGGGTGAACCTGGCCTGGCCCTCGAAGAGCAGGTTCCGGCGCGACGAGATGGTGATCCAGTCGCCCTCGCGGACGGTAGCGCCGGATGCATTCGTCAGGCAGCCATCGCGCAGGGTCATGCCATATTTCTCCAGGTTGAGAAGCGCGGGAATGCCCAGGCTCTGGCAGATGGTGACGACGTGCACGGCGGCCGAGGTCAGGCTGAGGATGGCGTCCACTTCGCGCATCACCACCGTGTCGGTGGGAACAAAGGATTTCTTGCAGAGGCAGACTTTCTCGTCCCGCGCCTTGGCGCGTAAAGCCGCGTCCCCGGTGAAATAGACGCGCGCGGATACCGCAGAGCGCGGCAGCACGGCGATTCCGGGCGAGTACATTTTCAGCGTGCTGAAGTTGTCCTGGTCGATAGTGTCGCTGGTCAACTGCTTCAGGTGATACGGCCGGATGAGGTCAGTGACGCGTTTGCGCGAGATGGCGCCCGCTTTGTGCATGTCAACCACCGACACCAGGGCCGCGCGGCCAGACATGCCGGTTTCATTGAGTTGAAGCAGGGCAAACCATTGATCGCGGCGGGTGGCTTCCACGGCGAACTCGATAGTCACGGGAGACTCGAATTCGCGCTCCAATTCCGCCAGGTGCGGTACGAAATGGTAGACGGCGGGAAAGGTGTCCTTCACCGCCTCCGGATTTTCGAAGACCGTGGTCTTAAATTCGGCCGTGCCGGTCATCATCTCTTCGCCGAAGATGTTGCGGGCGGTCTGCAGTTCCACGCCTACGCCGGTGCGAGTGTGGCGGCTGGACAAGACGCCGGCATAGGCAATCTCATGGCGGACCGTGCACACCATCTTTTGCAAGATCAGGCTGGGAGAATGGTCGCTGCCGCGCGCCAGCGCCGCCACCAGATCGTGGTTTTCGTCGAAATGCTTGTAGGCTTCGCGGGCGAAAAACACCGCCTGGTAAAGCGAGTCTTCAATCAGACGGCGGTCGGAGGTGCGCACAACCTCGGACATCCGATCAATCAGGCGCGCAATTTCTTCCGGGCGCAAGTCGGGAGTGACGGCCTTCACCAACGCAGGCGCCTGATCGAGCGCGTGGCAGAGGTTCCGCAGCGTGTTGAGGAACATTTTGTGGGCCGGCACGTCGCCATACATCTTTGCCAGGCACGGCAAGGAACCCTCGGTGATGCCGACGTTCAGGAAAGTGTCCATGACGCCGGGGATGTAATGCGGGGTGGCGCAGCGGAGCGCGAATACCAGCGGATCGCCGCGGCCGATCGATTGCAGGGTGAGAATTTCCAGCTGCGCGATGCCGTCGGCGAGGTGGCGCTCGAGGTTGCCGCGGTCGTTGTAAGCGTCGGCCGTTACAACCACGAAATCGGGCACAGGATAGCCCTGCTGGGCCAGCTTCAGCAGCGTGAGCCCCTTTTGGCTGATATCGCGCGACGAATGCGCCTCGGGCGACGCAGTGCAGGGCACGACAAACGGCGTTTCGGCCGGTGCCGGTTGATCGGTGGGCTCGGTCAGCCAGGGATATTGCCTCAGGGCAGCGGTCAGTTGCGCGCCGGCATCGGGATCGCCGCGGCGGGCATTCAGGATCAGCGCCAGGTGGGCCCTGGCACGGTGGAAGTCAGCCTGGCAAAGCAGCGGAATATCGACTTCGCTGGCAACAATGCTGCCGGTGGCGCCCTCCTCGAGATCAAACTCGACCACCGGAGGGCGGTATCCCGGGGGCTGCTCTGAGTTGGCGCTGGAATACCGCTCCTTGCGAAAGCGCCGGCTGTGCTGGTTGAAGTAATTGCCGCGCACGCGGAAATCGCGGATTTCGCTCGCCGGCAGCGGTTCCATGCGGCGAATTGTATCCACCCTGTCACAAATAGGCTGTGACGCGGCTCACTTCCGGAGTACCTCCTCGATATCCCCGAGACGGTCCCCGAGCAGGTTGAGCTTGTGGGCGAGACCCTGGATTTCGGCGTGGGCGCGCCGGTTCACATCGAAATCGAGTTCGCCACGCAGGCGGTCCTTCTTGTCCTGCCGGTTCTGGCTCATCATGATGACCGGGGCCTGGATGGCGGCCAGCATGGAAAGAAACAGGTTGAGCAGGATAAAGGGGTAAGGGTCCCAGGCAGCGCGTCCCAGGCGGACGTTGATCATGGTGTAGATGGTCAGCACCATTCCGAACAGGATGATGAAAGTCCAGGAGCCACCAAAGGAGGCGACGGTGTCGGCAATCCGCTCTCCCAGCGTGGCCTGCTCCTCGATGACCTCATTGGGGTGCCGGTTGGCACGGATCCGCACCAACTGCTGAGCGGCGTGGAACTGGTGGCCAAGAACGGCAAGCATATCCATGGCGGCGTGGGGCTTGCGCGTGATGAGCACAAAAATGTCGTTGCGATCGACCTCGATACAAGTTGTCTCTTCGGTGGCGACGGCCTCGGTCTCGTGCGGAGTCTGCTCCAGCATGGACGCGAAGCCGAAAAAATCGCCCGCCGCCGGCTCGTCAACGGTGACTTCCTGGTGATCCTCGTCGATAGTGACGACGCGCACTCGCCCGGAAACGAGCACATAGCCGCGTTCTCCGGCATCGCCCCGTTTGTAAATGCGCTGGCGAGTAGCAAACGACTTCATTTCCACTTGGCCGGCAAGAACGCTGGCCTCGTCGTCGTCGAGGCGGGAAAAGAGTGGGACCTGCTTCAAGACTTCAGGATCGCAATGCATGGCAACCTCTCCTGGCGGGTAAGAGGACTTAAAACTCAAAGAGAGTTTAACCGACCTCCGAGGACCCCTCGGGCAGACGCGGCACGATCAGTTTAAGAAGTGGCAGTGCTACGACAGACTTGTAATGAGCCTCCTAACTCGTATTTTAGGAATGAAGGCATTACCGACGTAACCCCTCGATGAACGCAAGCAAGCGATTTCTCGCTTAACATCTGAGCGCAATTTCAAAAAATCATAACTGGAAGCGATCTTGCCCTGCCTAGGAGGCTGCATGAGTGGTCTTCATATTCGTGTTTTTGCTCTGAGAAGCATTTTGTTCTTAGTGGCCGTGGCGGTGGGCAGCGCAGCCCAAACCACGATCAATGTTCCAGCCGATGTCGCAACCATCCAGGGAGCCATCGACGTCGCGAACAACGGTGATACCGTCCTGGTCGCGCCCGGCACGTACACCGAGAATCTCGACTTCAAGGGCAAAGCGATCACCGTGGTGAGCGCCAGCGGAGCGGCCGCGACGATTATTGACGGCGGCCAGAAGGCCCCGGTGGTGCAGTTCGTCACGAACGAACCCGCGACCGCGGTGCTGGACGGGT
The DNA here is from genome assembly GCA_035691485.1 of Terriglobales bacterium. Taxonomy (NCBI): domain Bacteria; kingdom Pseudomonadati; phylum Acidobacteriota; class Terriglobia; order Terriglobales; species Terriglobales bacterium. The sequence continues at coordinate 839 of DASSIZ010000024.1, read as the reverse complement.
TCACGATACGAGATGGCCTCGAGTCGTTCGGCATGGGTGGAGGCGTGAAAATCAGAAACTCTGCACCGACCGTGCGGAATAACGTGATTCGCGACAACACCGGCTGCAATATGAGCGCCGTGTACCTCGGGGGAAGCTCGGCTACGATTGCCAGCAACGTCATCAGCAACAACGGAGACTTGGGGACTGGTTGCAGTGGAGGAAGCGGCGCGGGCATCTACGTCGGCGGATCGCGAAGCAACGGCCCGAACATCATCGTGGGAAACCAAATCGTGAACAACACGGCGAAGAATGGTGAAGGCGGCGGGGTCGCGCTGAACGGTGCTGGGAATGTCGTCTTCCAAAACAACCTGGTCAAGGGAAACTCGGCGTATGACACCGGGGGCATCTGGATCATCAATTCAGTGAGCGAACTGATTGTGGGTAACGTAATCGTCGATAACGTAAGCGCCTTGGCTAACAACCGGCAGGTCAGCGGTGTCTACCTTTCCGTGCCGTATAACTCTCGGGGAGCGTACCTGCTCAACAATACAATCAGCAGCGGGGCGCAGACTGGCAATGCTGTTTACATTGCTGGCTACTACTCCGCCACTCCCCTGACCAATAACATCATCTTCGGAAATAACAGCGATGCAACGGTACATTGTGACCCGGTGTACTCCAGCCAGCCGCCGCTGTTCAGCCACAACGATCTGTACTCGCCGCTTGCAAACGCCTATGAGGGAACCTGCGGAGCCGTGCTCGGGAATAACGGCAACATCTCGGCGGCTCCCCTCTTCATGGACCTTGCGGGCGGGAACTACAGGCTGCAACCAACGTCGCCGGCAATCGATGCCGGC
>DASSIZ010000023.1 GCA_035691485.1 Terriglobales bacterium | reverse complement strand
GGTATGGAACACCCATTTAGGACCCTGCTGTACGATTTGCTGGTGGAGCCGATTCTGCGGTCCTTTCAGCGAATATCGGAATCGACGCATCGAGTTTGTAGTATCTGGCGAAGTGATCGGAACCACGATCGGTGAACTGCTGCCTATAACTCACCACACGCCTCAGCGTCGGTAACCGAAAGCGCTACCACGCCTGAGCTCGACGACAGGTTCTGCGTTTTCCCGTCCGATGCCACACCTGCAAGTGCCTCCGGCTGAACCGGCGCTGCTGGCGATCGCGGGAGATTAACGCCGGCCTTGCACAGCCGGCCGCGGCGCTTGGCGTTCCAAACAACCTGTTCACTTTTGCTCAGTTCACTTGCCTTGGAAATGCCATCCTTAAACAGGCGGTTTGTGAACATGATTGGCTTGGCAGAAAAATCCTTGGCTGAACTGGAAAGCCTGGCTCAGGAGTTGCGCGAAATCATCGCACGCGATCCTCAGCACTCCCGGGCTGACCTGGGAGACGTTGAATGGGAAATCGATAAGCGACACTGGCGCAATATCGTGTGAAACCTGCAATGCGTTCAATTCTGACCAGCTTTGTAGGGGCGCCGGAGTGGATACTGAAAGATGTGTCCTCCAACAGCACGAAGATGGGAGTCTTCTCATGAAATTGCAGCTGCGTCGCGCAGTCTGGGCTCTGTCCCTGGCATTCACAATGGCGGTGCTGGTTACGCCCATGATCGTCACCGCGCAATCGGAGCAAGGGCTTGAGCACGGCCGCGGTCACGACAAGAGCGATCAAGTTAAAGACAGTGACGGCAACAGCGCGAACAGCTCAAGCTATCAGCAGGGCTGGAATCACGGGCAGGAAGACCGCGCCAACAATCGCGTCCGCCGATACCATGTGCGTTTCGACAATGACCGGGACCGCCGCGCCTATGAGTCTGGCTACGACCAGGGTTATCAGGGCAACGGCACGTATCAAGGGCAGAATGGCCATTACCCCGACCGAAATGGCGAATACGGCCGCGACGGCCAACGCAATGAACCCTACCGCAACCGAACTTACGGCAATGGCCCGAGCGGCAACATTCTGCCGAACGTGGCGTACAACAATGGTTTCCAGACCGGCATGGGTTACGGACAGGCGGACCGCAATAACGGTCACCGCAATCGCCCGACCTACAGCAGCACGTATCAAATTGGGACCAAGGGCTACAACTCTTCCTACGGCAGCCAGACGGCGTACAAGAATTCTTTCCGGCAGGGGTACCAGGCGGGCTATGCTCGGGGGTACGACGCTGGCCAGACCCAAGGCTACCGCAGGTAGTTGATTAAGACCACGGTTCGGCGAATGGCACACCAAGCAGCGGATGCGTACGAGTTATCGATGAAAAATGCGACGCATGCACGTCCCGTTTTGATCTTGCTGCTCCTGGCATGCCTGGGTTTTAAACTGCCGGCAACCGCGCAGCAGAAGACTGCTCCTGCTCCTCTGAGCTCTGAACAAGTGGTAGAAAACTTGGTGCGCAGGAACGCCGAACGTGCTCAGGCGCTGCGTTCATACCAGGGAAAGAGAATCTACCGATTGGAATACCACGGCTTCCCCGGCACTCGTAACGCCGAAATGGTCGTGGATGTGAAGTACCAGTCACCCGCATCCAAAGAGTTCACAATCCAGTCTGAAACCGGTTCCAAGCTGCTGATTGACCGCGTATTCAAGAAGCTTTTGCAAAGCGAAAAAGAGGCGCTGGAAGCGGAGAATCTGCGGCGCAACGCGCTCGATGAAGAGAACTACGCTTTCACACTGCTGCGATACGAAGTCACCTCGGACGGTTCAATGTACGTCCTTGCTGTCGAACCCAGGCGAAAGGACAAGTTCCTCTATTCCGGACGAATCTGGGTGGATGCGAAAGACTTTGCGGTAGTGCGGATTGAAGCAGAACCGGCGAAGAACCCTTCCTTTTGGACGAAAAATACGAGCATCGAACACCGCTACATCAAGGTTGACAATTTCTGGCTCCCCGCCCTGAATCATAGCCTCACCTCGGTTCGGCTTGGGGGCCGCGCTGATTTGACCATCGAATACCTGGATTACCAGGTCACGCCGGCATGTCTGCCGGACAAGCCAAACAATGCCGCCCTGCGGTGACTTTCGCCAGCCAGTCCAGAAGTATCGCTCCGTCAGAGCACTTCTGCTTGTGATTTGCTCTATTGTTTCCGTCAGGGGACGATCGTGCGGGGCTTCTGCTGGTTGATCTCTCCCTCAGCGCGAAGCCAGTCCTCAACTTCGTAGCCGTCTCTCCAGCCGCGGGCCTCGTAGAGCTCATAGGCGCGGCGACGGATGGCTTCGTCGATCTCGGCTGGCAGGCCGGCTGGTACACCGTGGACGGCGCCCGCTCGTTTCGTACCAGTATCTTTGTTCACGGCAGTACTCCTTGTTGTTACCTTCTCCTGCTGATGTCGTGCAGGGCGTCAAATTCTGAAGTTGATCCGGCGTCAATTCGCCTTAAGACAAACGGTCGCTCTGTCCCAGGTTGACCGAGGGCAGTGAGTGAACCTCCACCCTCGGACTGGGATTTAGCACCCGATTAGGCTGCTATGCGAGATGCGATCTTGTGAAAGCTTGAATAGGCGAGGTCATAAGTTACGACCTTAGGTGTCGGCTCCACGAACTTGGCCAGGGTCTGCAGCACTTCTGGGTACATCGCGCGGTTGTACGATTCCGCGTTCTCTTTCGATTCCCACAGGCTGATTGCGACCGCTTCGGGGCCGCTCGGACTGACAAATAACAGCTCGTCCTTAAAGCCCTGCTGTTTACGAAGGGTTGGAATGACCTGGTTTTCAAAAACCTCGATAAACTCACTGCGTACGCTCGGCTTCACTTGCATGGAAACAATACGGGTAAACATGGTCAACCTCCTCGGTTGAGACAGTTGCTAAGAATTAGAGGGAATTTCAGAGGATCTGACTTAGTCCAGAGAGTCTGAAAGAGTGAATAGGAGATGCTCGCTCAGCTACGATGCTAGCCTCTTATTCTTCATTGTCAATCGCAATCATCGAGCGCTTAAGTGGCCGGAGAGGCTGGCTCGGCGAATTTCGGAGCGATGGCGGCTGTGAGTAAGGGCCCGGCGATTAAGATGGACTCTCGGCTACTTTAAGCCTACAGTTGATGGTGGAGAGCTTCTAACTGTCCCCTGTCAGAACTGCCTGAAGTAAGTCAGCCTTTCTGAAGTACTCCCGCTTACCTTCCTTAAAACAGGAGTTACATGTCCAACAAAACAGCACCGTTCGCGATAGTTATGATTTTGGCAGTCGCTTCCATTTTCGCGTTTGCCAGCCCGAAGAATTCTCCCACAGATGCTAAGAACGCGGTTGCGACCATCACCCAGATGGAGAACGACGCGGTCAATGCCGACTTAGCCGGAGACTCTTCGTTCTACAACAGGAATCTTGCCGAAAATTGGACCGGCGGCACCAGCTTCGGAACCTGGGACACAAAACAATCGTTGCTCGGCGACATGAAAGATACCGACAAAAACAGCACGAAGAGCGAAGCGATCAAGGATCTTAACGTGCGCGTCTACGGCAGCACGGCCATCGCGACGTACACGACCACCTACGATTCTATGCGCCACGGCGAGCGTGTGGCCCGTACGGTTCTGTCCACCGATACCTTCGTGAACGAGAACGGTACTTGGAAGCAGGTAGCAGGACACAGCTCTGAAGCGGCCAAATAGGCTGGCGCTGTGCGTTATAACAGAACTCGGCGTGGCTGCCGGGTTTTTGTTTTGACGGCCCGATCTGAATTGCCCGGCTGGTGTATGAGCGTTTGTTGTGGCGGGAGGCGGACATGTGGGAGAAGGAGCGCGAAGCGCAGCGGGTTCCCGCGGCCGAGCCGGTTTCCGGCAGTTGGAAGAATGGCGGGGCCTACGCTATCTCCGGTGTCACGCGCGACGTCAGTTCGTGCGGGACGTTTTTCTATTGCGAGATGGCTCCCGAAATCGGCAGCGAGATCGAACTCGTGTTGGAATTGCCGAAGGAACTCGTCGGCGAGGCTCCGGCGCATGTTCTCTGCCGCGGGCGTGTGGTGCGAGTGGAACCCGCGAATGAGAGCCGGCCGATTGGTGTTGCGGTGGAGTTTGAAAGTGTCGAGCGGCTTCCGAGTTCGTGAGGTTAGGGTTTTTGTTCCTGCGGATCGTTGAGGTCGATGCGGACGGTCAGAAGACTCGTGCCGAACAGCCGCACGATCCGTCCGTTGGCCGAACTTCCGGGACGCTGACGGGCGAGCCAGCGTTGGCGTGCGAGTGGATCATCTTCCGTCAGGATAACTGCGGTGCCGGTATGCCAATACGATCGCAATCCTCTGCGGATTTTCAGCCGGACCTGGGGATGTTTCATGAGATTCCGAACCCATCCGGCGTTCTCGCCATGCTCCGCAATAATCCAAAATTGCGAGCCCACCAGCCCATCGCCCACGGGATTACGCCTCGGCTTGCCCGTTTTGCGCCCCATAGTTTCCAGCAGCGCATAGCCTGGTCGCCCGATACCGATCGCAAATAGGAACTTCACCGGAGGATTGAACAGGTATTTTTGCAGCGCGTGGATGATGTGGCGTTTCATCGTCGACACACAGCCCTCATTATAGGCCAGAGCATGCACTTGGAATTTAAGCATCCGGACACCGATCATCACCTCGCGCATCAGAGAAATCAGAGAAACTCCCCATTCGACGGGATCGGCTGTCCGTCCCGTTGACCTGCCCGCTAGCGCCAACTAAGATCGCGGATCATCCGGCGCGAAGGACCCGTCCTTGTGATCGGCCAGACCATCTCGCATTACCAAATCCTGCGCAAGCTGGGCGGCGGCGGCATGGGTGTGGTGTATGAGGCGGAAGACCTCGACCTTGGACGGCACGTTGCGCTGAAGTTCCTTCCTGAACAGTTAGTGCCCAATGCTGAGGCTTTGGAACGCTTCCGTCGGGAGGCGCGTGCCGCCTCGGCCCTCGATCACCCGAACATCTGCACGGTGCACGAAATCGGGGAATACGAAGGCGAGCCTTTCATCGCCATGCAATTCCTCGATGGCGAAAGCCTGAACCAGAGGATAGTCGCCGGACAGCCGATGGATGCCGAAACGGTGCTTGACCTTGCAGTGCAGATCGCCGACGCGCTCGATGCCGCGCACACTGAAGGCATCCTGCATCGCGATATCAAGCCGGAAAACATCTTCTTGACGAAGCGTGGGCAGGTGAAGCTGCTCGACTTCGGTTTGGCGAAGGTAATCGCGAAGAGCCCGGCAGGTATGGATTCGGCGACCACCGTCACTGAAGAGCGCCTCACCAGCCCAGGCACCGCCGTCGGCACCCTGGCATACATGTCACCCGAGCAAGTGCTGGGGAAGCCACTGGACGCTCGCACCGACCTCTTTTCCTTGGGTGTGGTGCTCTACGAGATGGCAACCGGCGTCCTGCCCTTCCGCGGCGATACCTCGGGCGCGATCTTCGACGCCATCCTGCACAAGCCGCCGGTCGCGCCGGTGCGGCTCAACCACAACGTGCCCGTTGAACTGGAGCAGATCATCAACAAGGCCCTGGAGAAAGACCGCAATCTGCGCTACCAGCACGCCGCCGACCTACGGGCCGACTTGCAGCGCCTGAAGCGCGACACCGACTCCGGGCGCGGGGCCATCAGCGTGCACGGCGAGGAAAGGGCTGCCGAGCCGCGCCGCCGTTGGATTGTTCCCGTAGCTGCTGCCGTGGTGGTGGCCGTGCTGATCGCAGGTGGACTGTTCTGGCGTACGCGGCGGATGCAGGCTCTGACGGATCGCGACACGATCGTGCTGACTGATTTCGTCAACACCACCGGCGACCCGGTGTTCGACGACACCCTGAAGACGGCGCTGGCCATCCAGTTGGAGCAATCGCCGTTTCTCAACGTGCTTTCCGACCGGAAAATCGGTGACACGCTGAAGATGATGAATCGGCCGGCCGGAGAGCGCATTACGCAGGAACTAGGCCGCGAGATTTGCATTCGCAACGGCAGTAAGGCGACCCTGGCAGGTTCGATTGCCGCCTTGGGCAGCCATTATGCGATCGTGCTCCGGGCCTCAGACTGCCAGAGCGGCGATTCGCTGGCCAGCGTGCAGGCGGAGGCCGACAGTCGCGAGCATATCCTGCGCGCCTTAAGCGACGCCGTTGCCAGATTGCGCCACAAGCTGGGCGAGTCCCTGGCTTCGGTGCAGATCGCCAAGCCGTTGGACCAAGCTACTACCTTTTCATTGCCAGCGCTGCAGGCGTGGAATGAAGGCGTACGTATCTGGCGGCAAGGCGGCGATCCTCTCGCCCATTATCAACGCGCGGTGGAGCTGGACCCCAACTTCGCCCGCGCTTACCTATCCCTGTCGGCGACCTACTTCAACCGGCGGCAACTAGCCCAGCAGCGCGAATCCTTGCAGAAAGCCTATGCCGTCCGTGACCGCGTCAGCGACCGCGAGCGTTTCATGATTGACTCTGATTATTACGCAGTGGTCATTGGTGATATGGACAGAGCTCTCCAAATTTATGCGCAATGGGCGCAGAACTATCCGAGGGATCTGAGTGCCCACACCAAAGCGGCCCTTATCTATAGCAACCGGCAGCAGTACGACAAAGCGATCAGCGAGCTGCGCGAAATCCTGCGCATTGACCCCAACTACTATTCAGCCTACGTGAATCTCGTCTATAACTACACCCTCGCAAATCGGTTGGGCGAAGCCAAAGCGATATTCAACGAGGCCCTGGCACGCAAGCTGGACGGGCCGCTGCTCCGATACGACGCTTATGAGCTTGCCTTTCTCCAGGGTGACTCGACAGGCATGAAGCAGCAAGTGGACTGGGCCATCGCGACCCCCGGTGCCGAGGACTGGCTATTGGCGGAGCAGGCCAATACAGAAGCCTACTACGGCCGGTACACTAGTGCCCGCCAGTTCACGAAACGAGCGGTGGACTCTGCGCTACGCAACGGTGCGAATGAACGTGCGGCACAATGGCATCTGTTTGCCGCCTCTTACGAAGTATGGGCGGGGAATGCGGCACTCGCCCGCCGCGAGACAGCCGCAGCGTTGGCATTGACGCTGGATCCAGATACGGTGCAGCCCTCGGCGGCTGCCGTGTTGGCCAACCCGGAAATCGGCGACAGCACGGGGGCGGAAACACTGCTCGATTCCGCCGCTAAGAAGGTAGGGCCGGCTAATAAGGATTGGATTGACTCGTGGAAACCTGTTCGCGCACTTATCGAGATGGAGCGGGGACGAGCGGCTCGGGCGATGGAACTTCTGGAGGGCCTGCCTGTTCCCCCGAGACAGTTTGATTTGTATGTCAGTTACACCCGCGGGCGTGCATCCCTACGCGCTGGCCAGGGTAGCGTCGCCGCGGTCGAGTTTCAAAAGATCATCGAACATCGTCACATCACCCACAATATGGCCATCGGGCCGACCAGCTACGTCTGGCTGGCGCGTGCGCGCACGCAGGCCGGCGACACCGTCGGCGCTCGCCGCGCGTATCAGGACTTCCTCGCGCTCTGGGAAGAGGCCGATCCCGACATTCCCATCCTGCAGCAGGCCAAGGCGGAGTACGCGAAGCTGAACTGAATCCCGGCGCCCATGGAAGCAACAGTTAAGCGCCTTGATGTCGCATTCGCAGAGGTTAGTGGATCCTGCGGTCGATGGCGTTTACAAAGAGGTACAGCCCAAAGCAACAGACAAACATCACGCCGGAGATGATGGTGGCCGGCAATGCCGCGTTGTGCCGCCCCGCCAGATACGATTCCAGCGTCGCGCTCAGAAGCCAGATCTGCACGACCAGCAAGATCACGATCAGGCACATAGCGCCGGTAATGGCGTTTAATCCTCTCATCTGAGGAGGCAGCTTTGCGGGATCGTAGGCCACGTCAGCCCTCCTCGCGTATGCCGACGGCGAACAATTGATCGCCCCGATTTTCCAGGAGGATGCGCGGGAGAGAGCGGGTCGGCGGGCCGGCCAGCACGCGCCCGTCATCCACGGCGAAGAATCCCTTGTGACATGGGCACTCAAGCTTGTTGCTCTTCTGCGAGTAGTAGACCGCGCAGCTCAGATGCGTGCATTTCTGGCTGTAGGCGACGTAAGTATCGGCCGCCGTGCGGATCATGATGCAGTGATCCAGCGCCGTCGGGTAGCTGAAGAGCTTCACCTCGCCAACCTGTATCTCTCCCATTCGCGCGACGGACTGCGCGGGCGGAGCACTTGGCTTTCGTGTAAGCCAGGACTTCACCAGGATCCATAGCTGCCCGACGAACATCGCCAGGCTGGTGAGAACCAGGAATTTGGTGAACTGCCGGCGGCTGACGTAACGCTCGTCAGCGGTGTGGACGCTGAATTCGTCTTTCCATAAAGGGCTGCTCGCATCCTGCGGGCTCATGCGGTTTCCTTCTCCCAGATGTAGTCGGCGACATCCACGCTGAGCGCGTCGAACTGCGCCGGCAGCATGATGCCGACCTGCGTGCGCACGGTCTGGTTGCCGAACTGAAACACGTTTGCCGGCCGGGTCGGCCGGCGCGCGGCGTCCTCAGGACGGATATACGCAAGCGCCTGGCTGGGGCAGACGGTGGCGCACATGGGCCGCTTGCCGATCGAAGTCCGGTCGTAGCACATGTCGCACTTCATCATCTGCTGTTCCGCTTCCATCATTTTTGGAATGCCGAATGGGCAGGCGAGGACGCAGTTGTTGCAGGCGATGCAACGCGGCTTCAGCGAGGAGTGGACAATGCCGTCGTCGCCTTTCTTGATGGCATCGGCCGGACATACCTGTGCGCACGTGGGCTCGTCGCAGTGCATGCAGACCATGGCTATGGTGCTGATCGATTGTGCGCGGTCGAGGTAGTCGAAGTTGATCATCGACTTACCGCGGTGGGTCTCGCATTCCTCGCATGCCTGCAGGCATGAACGGCAGCCGATGCAGCGCGACGGGTCAATGTAGAAGCTGTACCCGAACACTACAGTGCCTCCGTTCCGCTCGCTTCGCGGTCATCGGGGCCGGCATCACGGCTTGCGCCCTTGCGGATCCGGCAAGCCGACACTTTGAATTCTGGAATCTTGCTCCGCGGGTCGAGGGTGCGATGGGTGAGGCGGTTGGCACTGCGAATTCCGGGCCAGTGATAAGGAATAAAAACCGTGTCTGGGCGAATTGTTCTTACCACCATGGCAGGCACGGTGATCTCATCCCGCCGCGTCGTAACTGTGACCAGGTCGCCGTCCTTGATTCCGTGCTGATCCGCAAGCCGCGGATGGATCTCGGCACGGGGCGTGGGATATTGTTCGAGCAGCGCCCCGATGCGCCGTGTCTGTGTGCCGCTCAGATATTGGCTCACAACGCGGCCGGTCGTCAGATATATGGGGTAATCGTTATCAACGGGGTCGCCGCTGGCACGCCATGTCGTCACATTGAAGTGCGCCTTGCCATCGCTGGTGTAAAACTTCTTGTCGTCGAAGAGGCGCGGGGTCCCGGGGTGCTCAGGTGCAGGGCATGGCCAGAACACGCCCTTGTTGGCGTCCACCTTCTCGTATGTGATTCCGAAATAATCGGCGACGCCGCCCCTCGAGGCGACACGCAACTCTTCCAGAATCTCGCGTGGCGAGTGAAACGGGAACTTCTCCCCGCGGCCCAGCCGATGGGCGAGATCCACAATAATGTCGGAATCGCGCCGCGCTTCGCCCGGTGGACTCACGCTCGGAACCCAGTGAATCACGCGACCTTCGGCGCTGCATCCGAGCCCTTCTTCCTCTTCGTGCAGGCTGCCTGCGAGCACGACGTCCGCGTATCCCGCCGTCTCGCTCATGAAGAAATCGATGACGCCGAAGAACTCCAGCTTGGAAAGCGCTTGGCGCGTAAAGTTGGCATCAGGGAGCGAGACCAGCGGGTTGAAACAGATCGAGAACAGCGCTTTGATCTCGCCCCCATGGATGGCGTTCATGATCTCCTGCGCTGAAAGGCCGGGCTGCGGCAACTCGCTCTCGGCGATCCCCCATACCTGCGAGATGTATCTGCGCGCGGCGGGATCGGTAAGCGAGCGCTGGCCGGGGAGTTGATCGCATTTCTGTCCGTGCTCGCGGCCGCCCTGGCCATTGCCTTGGCCGGTGATCATCGTCGGTCCGCAACCTTCGCGCCCGATCTGGCCCAGCGCGAGCATGATATTGATCACCGCCAGGCAGTTCTCGACGCCCTTGGATTGGTGTTCGAGGCCACGTGCATGCAGGGCAATCACGCGCTCCGATTCGCCCATCCAGTGCGCCGCTTTTTCGATGGCCTCGGGCGGCACGCCCGTCATCTCTGCTGTCGTACGCGGGTCATAGCCCTGCACCGAAGCAGCCATTTCGCCCCACCCAGTCGTGTATTTTTCGATGAAATCGGGGTCTTCCAGTTTGTCGCGCACGATGACGTGCAGCATGCCCAAAAGTAGCGCCAGGTCAGTGCCGGGACGAATCGGCAGGTAAAGGTCAGCATTACGCGTGATGGGCGTCATCCGCGGATCAGCCACGATGAGCCGCCCGCCGTTGTCCCGGCAGCGCCAGATGTAATCGGTTGTAATCGGCGCGCAATCGCCGATGTTGGCTCCGATCACGAACAGCACATTCGCTTTCGGGATGTCGCTCCACGGAATCGTGCTGCGATCAATTCCGAACGCAAGCTTGTACGCCGTACCCGCCGAAACCATGCATAGCCGGCCGTTGTAATCGATATGCCGGGTGCCGACGGCCAGCCGCGCGAACTTGCCCAGCAGGTACGATTTCTCGGTCGAGAGCGATGCACCGCCGTACACCGCCACTGCATCTTTTCCATGCTGCGCCTGGATGTCGCGGATTCGTTTTACCGTGAAGTCCAGCGCTTCATCCCATGTCGCTCGGCGGAATCCCTGGTCGGTGCGCATCAGCGAATGCAGCAGCCGGTCGGGATGCGACGACTGCATGTAGCGCTTGACCCCTTTAGGGCACAGCATCCCCTTGTTGAAAGGGAACTCCTCCCACGGCTCGAACCCGATGATGGTGTTCTCGCGGACTTTCAGCTGAATGCCGCACTGCTGGCCGCAGAAACAGCAATGCGTTTTCACCAGCTTCTCGGCGGGATGAGTTGATTCGTTTCGCCATCCGCCGGGCGGCTCAAATTGCTGGTGCGGACCGAATTGTGCGATCAGCACGTCGGGCGCGAGCGGTGGCTTAGCCACGGGCCTCCTCCTGCAGCCGAAGCTGCGCGGTCGCCAGCGCCTTGCGCTTGCACGCCGGGCAGAGCTCCTGCCAGTTTCCCGCCGGCCCCGGCATGGTGTAGTCGAACCCAAGCTGCGGTAGCACCTTTTTCAGATCGTCAATGTGCATGCGCGAGGCGAACCGCTGCCCGCAGCGCGCGCAGGCTGCGCCTTCGCCGGACTCGCCGACGCGCTGATAGAGCTTCACTCCGAGCTGCGCCGGGCGTTGAAATATGTGGAAGAACTTGCCAAACGGCAGATAAAGCAGGCCCGCGATGACGGTGATGGCGTGAAGAATGGCAAGAAACGAGTACGCCGCGCCGCCAAGCCACACCTGCGAAACCGTGAGTGCCACCCCTGTAATGGAGATCGCGAATAACAGGACCAGCGGGAAGAAATCCATCATGACCGTTTGCACGGCCTGTGCGCCTTCGTCGCGCAGGCGACGCCAGAACGACAGCGCGATGCCGGCGATGACGAGAAATGCGGCGATGTCCAACCCGTGGAACATGATCTCCGCCGCCAATGAGTGGATCGGCACGCGTCCCACGTCGAACCCGAAGAGGTGAACGATGTAAGTGTTCTGATCGGAGAGCGGCGTAGTGAAGTTGATCCAGCCGAACACCAGCGGGAAGGTGATCGCAACCGCCAGCAAGCAGCCCCAGAAGATGAACTGGTGCATCAGCCAGCGCAGCCTTGACCGCTTTCCGATGAATGTCTGCGCGAAAATGTGGGTTCCGGCCGTGATGACAATCCGCCCCAGGCCGCGCAACGGTCCTCGTTGCCAGAACAACTGCCACCCGCGGCGCCAGTAGACCTTGGTCGGCGGTTTCTGTATCCATACGTGGTAGTGATAGATCACGCCCCAGGCGGCGAAGATCACGGCGAACGTGTAAACCACCAGCGCCGGGTCGAAATTCTCCAGGCTGCGCGAGCCGACGACGATCGCGGCGACCAGTAGCGCCGTCCACGTGGTCGCCCATGCGCCGGCGCGAATGGAATCGACGGTGCGCCGCAGCTGCGGCGGCAAGATAGCTTCCAGCGATTCCTGCTGGGGCACAAAAACGATGCGATTGATGCACCACATTGCCAGCGCGGTAGCCGCCAGCAGAATGAATCCTGGCCAGATTACGCCGATGCGGTCGCGGAACAATCCCAGCAGCAGCGGAGGAAAGAATCCGCCCATGCCGCCCATTGCGCCAACCAACCCGGTGACGGTCGCGCGTTCTGTCGGAAAGTATCGGGGCACCAACTGGAATACCGCGCCATTCCCAATTCCCAGCAGGGCCGCGCAGCCTAGCGCGCCGACGGTGAACGGCACCATCGCTTTCCATCCGAGCAATAGCGCGAATAATGCGATGGCAAAGAAGACGCCGCTCAGCACGCGCGCGCCGCCGATCTTGTCGGAAAGCCATCCGCCCATCGGGCGCATCAGCGTCGCCAGAACCACGAACCCGGCGGTGCGCAGTCCGGCATCAGCCGGCTTGAGACCGAAGTCATCCTTGAGCAGCGTGGGTAGATAAATCGAAAACGCAACAAAGCCGCCGAAGGTTAGGAAGTAGAACGCCGCCAACACCCATGCCAGCCGTTCACTCCCGAGCACTCGTAGCATCTCGCCGACCGATTTCGGACGCACCGTAACCGGCGCGTTCCGGGCCAACACAAAGAAGACGACGGCCCAAATGGCGCACAGGGTCGCCATTCCGCGGTACACGGTCCCGAAACCGTACCTCAGCGCGATGACCGGGCCGAGGAACACCGCTGCCGATTGGCCGATATTCCCCAATCCGTAGATGCCGAGCGCACTCCCTTGGCGTTCCATCGGGTACCAGCGCGAGACATAGCCGACGCCGGTCGCAAAGGAAGAACCTGCCATTCCGAGGAAGAAAGCGACGGTCAGCAGCTGGCGCAGCCCGCTCGCGTTGGGGACAGCTAGGAGAGGCAAGGCAACGAATGCCGTTAGCAGCGCGAAGATGATCCGCCCGCCGAAGCGGTCTGTCAGCATGCCCACCGGGATACGAGCGAGCGATCCGAGCAGGACCGGCACGGCGACGAGAAGCGCGGTTTGCGAAGCAGTCAGGTGAAAGCGCTGCCGGAATATCGGAGCGAACGCGGAGATCAGCCCCCACGCGGCGAAGCATATGGCGAACGTGATGGTGCCGAGCGCGAGATGCCGCGCGCTGGACGGGCTGCTGTTCATAGGAGTACCTGGATCGCGCGACCCTGGATCGCGCGACCCCGATTCATCCCAGACATTCTACTCAACAATTCCGCTCTGGTCTGGCCGCGAGGAAACCGTAAATGGGAAGCGGCTTACTGACCTTCCGCCGCAATCGCGCGCGGAAACAAAATATTGTTCTCCAGGTGAATGTGTTCGTGCAGGTCGGCCTCGAACTCGCGGAGTGCGCTGAAAAGCGTGCCGTAACTGAAGCAGGCGTCCTGCGGGAGCGTGTAGTCGCTGGTGGCCTGGCGGATTTCGCGGAGCTTTACTCCCGCATTATCGTGCTCCATCATCATCATCCGGATGGGATTCTGCACCGTGCCGAAGCACGACGGGCATTTCTCTCCGCTTGCCATATGTTTTATGTACGGAAACAGAATCTGCTCTTCCTTCATCAGGTGCGCCGCCAATTCAATGCCGAGCTCGGTGAATGCGTCCCGCACGCGCTCGAGTTCAGGATGATTCTTGCCGTGGACGCCGATGACCTTGGAGAGCAGCGCCTGCAGACGCGGAACTTCGCTCTTCACGTAGGAGTGGTGCTTGTCGACGATGTGATCTACCAGAGCATCAAGACCGGCGGTGTTCCAGTCGCGCTCCTTCGCGGGCGCCGCCACATCGAACCCCTGTTCCAGCGCCAGCAGCACGCGGTCTACAGGCGTGTTCGCGGTTGCGCAGGCCTCTTCCAGAGACTTGTGGCCTCCACAACAGTAATCAATGCCGAGTTTCTCGAATACGCGGGTAGCCTGGGGGTTTTCAACGGCGAGTTCGCGGACGGTCTTGCTCGTAGTGATTGGCATGACTGCGTTTCCTTTCTGTTTGTCTAAGACATCGGAGGACATGCCGCCCAGTAAAGCGCCCAATTCCGCCAGGATTTTCCTGGCATCCTCGTGCTCGGTCAGCAGAACCTGTAGTGATTTCGGTCCCATCGTCAACTCCCGGGACGAGAGTAAAGGGGAAAAGCGACCGCCGCCGATGACTTATGTCACAGCGGAGAATGTCGTACGCGGGCTGAATCTTCCGCTCGACGCGCCCTATTCTTCGGACCGGACCTCGGCTTCAAGCTTTGCCAGGTCGGGTATGGTTACGTCTTTGCCATCCATCTGGATGAGGCCTGCGGCTTGGAAGCGGCTGAGGTTTCGCGAAACCAGCTCGCGCACGGTGCCGATCTGCGACGCCAATTCCTGGTTGTTGGCCTTGAGCGTGAACCGTGCTGAGCCCGAGCGATGTCCGGCTTCGTGAGCGAAGCGCATCAGGAGCGCGGCCAGGCGGTGGCGGACGGTGGTGAAGGAAAGTTCCTCGATGATGTTGACCAGCCGCCGCAGGCGCAGGCCGACCATGCGCAACACCTTGAGCGCGACCTCCGGATGCTGCAGGCAGAGGGCGCGAAAATCGCTGCGGCTGATGAATAGGATGGCTGCTTCGTCGACTGCCGCCGCCGACGCCGGATAGGCCCCGCCGTCGAAGACCGGGAGTTCCGCGATCGAGTTGCCCGCCTGCTCAACGGTCAGCACTTGCTCGCGTCCGCCCGCAGAGGTCTTGAAGATGCGTACCGCGCCCGATTCGACGATGTACAGCCCGGAGCAGGGATCACCTTCGCCAAAGATCAGTTCGCCCGCCGCATAGCGCTTATTCACCGCACGGTCCGACAGAAACTTCAGTTCCGCATCAGAGAGATCGGAAAAAATCGGCACGCGCGCCAGGAGGGAGGCGCGTTCGGCCTTGGTTTCGGGCATGAACGTATTGTAACGGCGATTGCTCCAACCGCTACGTCAGAGCGGAAGTGGAACGCACATTCCGCGAATCGTTAGCGAGTGACGGGCGTCAATGCAAACCGCACTATTGCCCGCAACACGCCTTCACGGCAGTTTCTGCTGCGGAACGCCGTTCCGGGACTCCTAGCCATCGGAGGAATGTCATCATCGGGCACCAGTTCGTCAGAGCGGACTGAAACAAGTTCAAACCCACGAAGGCTGTAAAAAGGAAGAAGTACGGGCTGATCCAGTAACCCAAAGCCACCGACAGCGTGACAAATGAACCGGCAATCAGGCGCAAGTATCGATCAATGGTCATGGAGCGACCTCCTCAGGAACATTCACTACTGCGGTTTTCAGCGATGACAACGTGCCTCTTCCTCTGCCGGGGCGCTGGCTTATGTAGTAGAGCACCGGAACCGCCATGCGGGAAAGCACGGTGGAAGCCACTTCACCGGCCATCAGCGAAAGCGCGAGCCCTTGGAAGATGGGGTCGAAGAGAATGACACTCGCGCCCACAACAACAGCCGCGGCGGTCAGCAGCATAGGACGGAAGCGCACGGCTCCGGCATCTACGACCGCTTCCTCCAGCGACATGCCTTGCTTGCGACGCAGTTCAATAAAATCGACCAGGATGATGGAATTGCGAACGATGATACCCGCGCCCGCGATGAAGCCGATCATCGAGGTTGCGGTGAAGAACGCACCCAGCAGGGCGTGGGCCGGCAAGATTCCCACCAGCGTAAGAGGAATCGGCGCCATGATGACCAGCGGCGTTCGGAAGGATCCGAACCAGCCGACCACGAGCACGTAAATCAGCACGAGCACGGCGGCGAAGGCCAAGCCGAGATCGCGAAATACTTCAACGGTGATGTGCCACTCGCCGTCCCACTTTATGGCAAAACGTTCGGAGTGTTCTGGGAGCGCCGTTCCCATGTCCTGCTCAATCGCGTACCCCGCCGGCAGTTTGATTTTGCCGACGGCCTCCTTCATTTTCTGAATGGCATAGACCGGGCTCTCTTCCTCGCCCGCGACATCACCTGTGACATACACCACGGGACGCAGGTTCTTGCGGTAGATGAAAGGCGTGAGCGTTGTCTTCTCGACCTCGGTGATTTCGCCGATAGCAACCATGCCCCCGCCGCCGGCGGGCACTTTAAGAGCCCGCAATTCGTCGAGCCCGGAACGACTGCTGCGGGAGAGGCGCACCTCGATGGGAACATCCTCGCGCGCATTCGGGCGATGCAGGAGACCGGCGGTGCCGCCGTGGAGCGCGATCTGCATGGTGCGGGCGACGTCGGCGGCGGAAACGCCGTTCAATGCCGCCTTGTCGAGATTTACTTTGAACGTGTACTGGTCTTGGGGATCTTGAACGTACCAATCAACGTCCACCACACCGGGAGTGCTCTGAAAGACGTCCTTGACCTGGCGCGCGAGGTCAACCTGTTGCCGGCGGTCTGGACCGTAGACCTCGGCAACAAGCGTTTGCAGAACCGGTGGCCCGGGTGGCACCTCGGCGACCTTGATTCGAGCGCCGAATTGCCGCGCGATGGCTTGCAGTTTCGGACGAACACGCCGGGCGATATCGTGCGATTGCGCGCCGCGCTGCTTGCCTGGCAGTAAATTGACCTGTATGTCTGCCTGGTTTGTGCCGCTGCGAAGGAAATAATGCCGCACTAGACCGTTGAAGTTGTACGGTCCCGAGGTGCCGGAATAGATCTGGTAGTTAGCGACTTCGGGTTCCTGCACTATCCTCGCCGCCATTGCCTGCGCGGCCGCCGTGGTTTGCTCCAGTGTCGTGCCGTCCGGCATATCGACGATGACCTGGAATTCGCTTTTGTTGTCGAATGGCAGCATTTTGACGCGAACGAGTTTCAGTGGGATGAGCAGTACTGCCAGGGCAAGAAGCGCAACTACGGCGACGAAAAACAGCGCGCGATTGCGCCCGCTTGCTATCAGCGGGTTCATCACTCTCCGATAGAGGCGGGTGGTCCAGCCTTCGGCTTCGTGTTTGGCGCCATGGTGGGCAGCGTGTTCGCCGATGAGTCGCAGGGCTGCCCATGGCGAGATCACGAACGCGACCAGCAGCGAAAAGATCATTGCCGCCGAAGCACCCACCGGGATGGGTCGCATATACGGCCCCATGAGGCCGCGGACAAACGCCATGGGTAGGATTGCGGCAATCACAGCGAAGGTGGCAAGAATAGTAGGATTGCCAACCTCGTCCACCGCTTCCACTGCTATATCGATTCTCTCCCGGCCCGCGTTGGCCGGCAGACGCAGATGGCGAACGATGTTTTCGATCACGACGATGGCGTCGTCCACCAGAATGCCGATCGAAAAGATTAGGGCGAACAGGGTGACGCGGTTCAGCGTGTAGCCAAAGAAGTAAAAAATTGCCAGGGTGAGGGCCAGTGTCACCGGAATCGCAACCAGGACCACACCCGACTCGCGCCACCCCAGCGCGAGCGCGATGAGCAGCGTGACCGAGATCGTGGCCAGCAGCAAGTGCTTCAAAAGCTCGTTCGATTTATCTTTCGCGGTCTCGCCGTAGTTCCGTGTGATGGTGACGTTCAGGTCGGAAGGCAGCAGGTAACCATGAAGAGAATCAATTTTGTCTTGCACACGTTCCGCAATGACACTGGCGTTCGTGTTCTTGCGCTTGGCGACGGTGATCGTGACTGCGGGATATTGCCGGGAATCGCCTGAACCGGCGCCATTACCGAAGAGAACGTAGTTGTCCGCTTCGGTGAGACTGTTCTGGATTTTCTGCACGTCTCGCAGGTAAACCGGCTTACCCCCGTGAACGCCGACAACAACCTGCTGCAATTCTTCTGGACTGGATAGGAAACGGCCTGCGTCCACCAGGATTTCGCGGTTGTCGCGGGCGAACTCCCCGGCACGCGCCTGTTGATTGGCCGAGTCCAATCGCGCTGCCACTTGCGCCGGTGAAAGTCCATACGCCGCCAGTCGCTCCGTGTCGAGCACGACCCGCGCCTTGTGCGGCATCCCGCCGACGATTTTCGTTTCCGAAACGTCGTCGAGCTGCTTGATCGAATTCTCGATCTCACCCGCAATGCGGCGAAGCGCCAAAGAATCGTAGTTCTTCCCCCAGAGCGTGAGTGCCATGATCGGGACGTCGTCGATGGAACGGACCTTGATCACCGGCTGGGAAACACCGGGCGGAATGCGATCGAAATTCGAGTACAGCTTGTTGTACGTGCGGACGATCGCGTCTTCCTCTTTCTGCCCGACGTAAAAACGCACAATCACCATGCTCATGCCGGGCTGGGAGATCGAGTAGATGTATTCCACGCCCGGCACTTCCCGCATCAGCTTTTCCATCGGGATGGTGACGCGCTGCTCGACTTCGGCCGAGGAAGCGCCTGGCATCTGCACGAAGACATCGAGCATTGGAACGACAATTTGCGGCTCTTCCTCTCGCGGCGTCTGCCAGATCGCAAACGCGCCCAGGAGCAGCGCAGCGGTGATCATCAGCGGCGTCAGCTTGGAGACGATAAAGGCGCGCGCGATTTTGCCGGCGGCGCCCAGCGTATTGTTCATGCCCGGGCTCAATTCGCGACCCTCTTTCCTGAAAGTTCGCGGCCTCCGTGCGATGCAATCAGGCGCTCTCCACCCGACAGCCCGGAGAGAACCTCAACTTCGGCGCCGGATAGACGTCCCAGCGTCACATACCGAAGCTCAATCTGGCCCTCCTTCCCGACCACGTACACTCCCTGGATTTGTCCACGTTCAATGACGGCTGCACGCGGCACAATCACGGCGTCATGGCGTCCCCGCGGAAAGCGAGCGCGGCCAAAAACGCCAGAACGCAGTCGCGCGTCGGGAGGCAGTTCCAGCTTTACGATGAAGCTGCGACTCGCCGGATCGGCTGCGGGAACAATCTGCACGACCTTGGATTGCAATTCGCTTCCGAGGGCGTCGATCGCGACCGGCACCGCCTCACCGAGCTTGGCCGTCCGCAAATCGGCTTCATCGACCGAAGCTTCCAGGCGGAAACCTCGCGTGTCTTCGATTGTGACCAGCGGCACGCCGGGTGAGGCCAGCATGCCCGGATCCACCTGCTTAGCGGTCACCATGCCGTCAAACGCAGCCCGGATACGCGTATACCCCAAAGCCGCACGTGCCTGCGCTTCCATGGCCCTGGCTTGCGCGATTGCGGCCGTGGCCTGCTCGCGGCGTGCCGCGGCCGACTTGGCGCGCGCCTGCACCTCGTCCATCTCGTGTGGGCTCACCGATTTTTTGTCGAACAGATTCTGGTACCGGCCCAGGGTCGAGCTGGCCAACGTGTAGTCCGCCTCGGAGGCGACAACGTCCTGCTGTGCTGCGTTGACCGCCGCGGACGCCCGTTCCAGTGCCGCCCGCTGTTGCGCGTCATCAAGAACAACTAAGACTTCGCCCTTGCGAACACGCTTCCCCTCTTGTGCAGGGACCGAGACCACGGCGCTGACGATTTGCGCTGATAATTGGCTGGTCTGCAATGCTCGCACGGTACCGACCGCTTCCAAATAATCGGGTAGCGGTTTGCGCTGGACATCCAGCAGCTCGAGACCGCTTACCGTTTCCGGCGCGCGCACAGGCTTAGCCTTGTCGGCACTGCATCCGAATAACAACATCGCTGCGACGAGCAGCATCACGAAACTGGTTTCTCTCATCATTGCTTCACCACGAGTGAGCTGACGCCCAGAGTGCCGGTCGCCAACTCGAGGTTGGCGTAGCTGGTGCGCAGGCGGTAGATTGCCTGAGCGTAATCGGTCTGCGCTCGCACCGACGCGTCCTGCATGCGCAACAGGTCGGTGATTGTGCTCAGCCCCGCTTCATAACGGTTCTGCCCAATGCGGAGGCTCTCCTGTGCTTGTTCAACCGCGGCGCGCGCCACTTGCAGCTGTTGACGCGCAGCGTCCAGGTCGAGGTATGCCTTTCGTACTTCGAGGCGGATACTGCTCACCGCCGCATCGTGCAGAGCGTCAACGCGGTCTTTGACGGCGTGCTCGCGCTGCAATCGCGCGCGCTTTGCTCCTCCGTCGAATAAGTCGAGCTGAATCTCCACGCCGGCCAGCCAGTTGTTGCCTCCGGCCCCGCCCAAGCGCGGATTATCCGCTTCCCAGTCTGCGATTGCATTCAGGCGCGGGCCATAGGCGGCTTTGGCGGCGCGAACGCTGTCGGACTGCGCCGCTTGCTGCGCGACCAAGCCTCGCAAATCCGGCCGGTTCTGCAACGCCATTTGGTCCAATTCAGCGAGCGGGACGGACGGAAATACCTTCTCCGCGAGAAGTTCCTCTACCTCGAACTGCGTGTCCGGCGCAATGCCCATTTCATGGCGCAGTTGCGCTTGAGCCAGCGCAACGGCATGCCGGGCCCGAATGAGTTCCTGCTCGCGGCTCGCATAACTCACCTGTGAGCTGAGCAGATCGCTCTCCACCGCCATCCCGGCCTGCACGTTGGCGCGGCTGCGATCGAGAATCGACTGTGAAGTCTTCAACGCGTCTTCGGCGACCTGCTGTTGTTTTGCCGCAAGCAGCAGACCTGTGTACGCGTCGATGACGCGCATGACCAACTCCTGGTCGACGCGCTCCAACTTGCGCGCAGCGATCTCGTCCATCCGCTTCGACTGCCGCAGGCGCAACCAACTTACGCCGGAATCGAACAACCGCCACTGCCCGGAAAACCGCGTGGCAAAGTTGCTGAACGGGGTGGGGGTGTTCAGGCGGTTCAGTGCGAAATCAGCGGAGGAAAAGCGTTGCTGGCGAAG
This sequence comes from Terriglobales bacterium, assembly GCA_035691485.1. Lineage (NCBI taxonomy): Bacteria > Pseudomonadati > Acidobacteriota > Terriglobia > Terriglobales > Terriglobales bacterium. The sequence continues at coordinate 42,581 of DASSIZ010000023.1, read as the reverse complement.
GCGGCTGCCGAACACGAATACCGGGTCATTACCGCGCTGGAACCCTTCACTGAAGCCCAGTTGCGGCAGCAAGGCGGACTTCGCCAAACCGATATCAGCGGAGGCGGCGCGCTTTTCGTAGATCGTCGCCTTGCGCGCCGGATTTTTCTCCAGCGCCGTGGTCACGGCTTCCTCCAGCGTCAATTTGTTTTCAGCGAGAGCGATCGCCGGCAGAATCAGGACGGCCAGCAGCGCCACCAGCATCATTGCCGGCTGCTTCATTGCCCGTGGACTCCCACTTCGACCAGTTCGGCAACGTTGGCAGGAATAATTTCGTAGGTGGTCTTCAACTCGGCGCTCTTCTGCACCATGGCGCCTACGGAGCAGTACTTCGTCTCCGATAGGTGTATGGCGCTCTCCAACGCCTCACGGTCAACACTTACTCCCGTGACGATGTGGCGGATGCGAACCTTCGTGAACACCTGCGGTGGGTCGGCCGGCTGATCCGCCTCGACGTGCACCTCATAGGCGGTAATGTTCTGTCGTTTCTTGCGCAGGATGTTGATGACGTCAAAGGCTGTGCAACCGGCCAGGGCAGCAGCGACCAGTTCGATGGGCTTAGGGCCGGTGGCGCCGACCGCGTCGTCAACGATCAGGTGATGTCCGCTGCCGGTGGTGACCACAAACTGACGCCCGTTTCCCGTGGGATGCGTCAGCACGACTGAAGCTTGGATCACGGCAAACCTCCATAAGAGAGCACTGATAAATGCATTCCAATGGAGAATTGTTACAGAAACTTGGCTTCGGGTCGGTGATCCATGGCGGCTAGCGTGCGGCCTTGGCGAGGGCGGATTCCCGAATCAGTTCGCGCACTCGCGCCCGGACTTCAGTTTTGAGTTCCTCGGTGCAATGGCGCCGGCAGCGGCGGACGGTTTCCTCCAGGCTGGCGAGGTATGCCTTGCATGGCGGACAATCCCCGAGATGGCCATCCACGCTGTCGCAGAGAGAGGGATCGATTTCCTGGTCGAGGTAATCCGACAGCATCGCAAACAGCCGCTTGCAACGCGCCGAGGGTTGCGCCTTCCGGCGGGTAACAATCGGCTTGCCCTTCAGTGCCAGTTCGTTGCGCAGGAATATCCGTGCGCGATGAAGGCGCACGCGCACCGTGCCCGGACGCAGGCCGGTCACCTGCGCCACCTCCTCCGTGGACAGTTCCTCCATGTCGTGCAGCACCAGCACCATGCGATAGTCGGGCGGAACTTTCAGCACGGCGCGCTGCAGCTCTTCGCGGCTTTCTTCGCGCAATAGCTGTTGCTCCGGGCCGGACTGCCGTGATGCGGTCAATGCTTCCAGTTCGGCGCGGTCGGGCATGAGCTCTTCCAGCGACAGGTCTTGCTTGCCCGCGAATTTGCTGCGCCGGCGGCGCATCAGGCAGTGGCTGCGCGCAACCTTGTAGAGCCAGACCGCAAGCGCTTCCGGGCTGTCGAAGTGCGCGAGTTCCGGCATGGCACGGATCAGGGTCTCCTGGGCCGTGTCTTCTGCATCTTCCCGATGGCCGCACACCTTCATGCTGAAGGCAAACGCCGTTTGCTGCAGTGACGCCAGCGCCCGCTCCATGGCATCGGAATCGCCTTTTCGCAGTTCCGCGATCGCGTTCTTGAGATCGGTTCGCATGATCGGCTGGGAGAGAAAGGTTAGCCGGCGAGCCGATGCTGCTTGCGGATCTGCGTCCGAAGCACTCGGTGGATGAGATGGCAGGCCTGCTTGACCTCGCGGATCGCCAGCGCGGCATAGACCTGTTTGCCGGTTCGGCGGGTGATCACCACGCCCGCCGACTTCAACACGGTCAGGTGCTGTGAGATGTTGGCCTTGCTGATGCCGAGCCGGTTCTGCAGCGAGCCTACACCGCACTCACCTTTGCCCAGCAGATCGAGCAAATGCAGACGAGTGGGATGGGCAAAAGCCTTGCAGATGGCGGCTTGCCGCTCGAAGATTTCGTTTTTGACTCCGTTGTTCTTGCGTGTCATAGGTTTATCAGTTTCATAACTGCGAAACTGAGCCTATGGTACACGACCCATGTCCGCCCGCTCTGTGACGCTGGTCACATTGGGGTTACACCCCAAGCCGCTGTCCATTGCGCAGCTGCGCCCGCAGCACATTGCGGATCAGGTGGCACGCTTGTTTCACTTCCGGGATAGCCAACGAGCAGTGCAGGTGCTTCCCCTCGCGGCGCGTGATGATCACGCCGGCCGCTTTCAGGACCGCAAGGTGTTGCGAGAGGTTGGCGGTACTGACGCCGAGCTTGCGCTGCAGCTGAGAGCCGGTCTGGTCGCGAGTGGCGATCATGTCCAAAATTCGCAACCGGGTGGGATTGGCGAAGGCCTTGCAGATACCTACCTGCCGGTCGTAAATCTCGTCTTCCAATGCCTGATGATTTCCATTGTGCATGATGAGACCTTTGCTTACTTAAATGCGCTCATTTGGCCCGCGAACACGAAGACATACCGCAGCAGAAAGCCGCCGGAGAGAATTAGCACTGCGGTGGCGCCAACCAGCCACTTGCGCGCGTGGAGCGAGGACTTATACAAGAGTGCCGGCATCATTTCGCCAATCTCGATCCCCAGCGGCAGCAACAGGCCGAACCAGAGAAAAAACACCCAGAACACGACCGTAAACGGCCCACCCAAGATGAGATGGAGGGAATCGCGGACCGCCTCCACCGAAAGCTGTCCGTGTACCAGATAGGGCAGCACGATGAAAAACTCGAGCGTGAGCAATCCAATGTCGAGCACGTACAACATGCGCAGTTCCTCGACGGCCACCGCCTTTCTGCTGAGGGCGAATGCCAGCATCAGGACCGCGCAACCAGTCGAAAGAGCCGAAAACAGGAATAACTGCGCGACAAGATTCGTGTTCCAGAAGGGTCGCGACTGCACCGCGCCCAGCAGCACCCCGGTGTAGATTCCCACTCCCACCGCGAGAGGTGTCCCGATAGCCGCCAACGTGCGCCGGTAGGTGTCAATGTCAACGTTCAGCGCTTGCAGGAAGCTGAAGGGCCGCGGCAGTTTCGAAAACAGCCACTGCCGTTCTTTCTCCAGCAACCAGGCATAGGCATAAACCAGCGACACCAGCGTGAACAGCATCAGCAACCAGGCCCCGATTGACATCGGGCTCACCCAGCGGAAGTGCAGGAACAGCTTGTAGAACCGGTACCAATTCCCCAAGTCGAAGATCAGGACGGTACTGCCCAGCGCCACCGGCCACGGCGCCAGCAAGGCGCCCCAGCGCGCAATGCGCTTGAGACGGTCGTCGGCATCGTTGAAGAACGTCGCGACGGCGGAGGCGAAGAACAGGCCCGCTGAAAGCCCGCCGAGAAAAAGGTACAAGATGATGAGAAATCCCCACTCCATCGTCTTCACGGGCGGCTCCTCACAAAAGGTAGTAAAGGTGCGGGCCGGTACCCGCTTCCGATTTCTTAAAGTGGTACTGACGCGTCGCCAGCAGTTGCGCCAGCTTGCTGTCAGGATCGTTGATGTCGCCGAAGGTGCGCACCTTGCCTGGACATGTCTCCACACATGCCGGCAGCTCGCCGCGGTCAACTCGCTTCGCGCACAGATCGCACTTCTCCACCACACCCCGGTCCTCGCGGAAGAAACGGGCGTCATACGGGCAAGCGATCACGCAATAGCGGCAGCCGACACAGTCGGAATCGTTGACCGCCACAATGCCGTCGGGACGCTGGTAGGACGCGCCGGTCGGACACACCCTGACGCAAGCCGGGTGTTCGCAGTGGTGACACTGCTCCGGCTCAAACACCGCCAGCAGCCGGGGAAACTCGCCGCGCGTTTCCTCATTCATCCAGTTGCGACTGTGCTTGATCGGCACGCCGTGCTGGGCGCGGCAAGCCACGTTGCAGGCTTTGCAGTTGATGCATTTTCTGCCATCAATGACGATCGCGAAGCGTCTTTGCTTTGCCGCCATGACCCTATGCCTTTCTGACCTTCACAAAGGTCTCGTGGAAAGCGCCTCCGCCGGACACTTTGTCCCACGCGGTTTCGATGATCTCTGCATCCGACGCATTGCGACCCGCGGCCAGGCGCTGCCACTGCGATCGCTTCCCGTACCCGTGCATGGTGAACACGCAATCGGGACGAATCTCCTGTGTGACCCTGGCCTTCAACCGCAAAGAGCCCACGGAACTGGCGACCTCAACCATCTGCCCGTCGTCGATCCCGGCTTGCCTCGCCGCTCGCGGATGCATCCACAACACGTTCTCCGGCGCGAACGTGTTCAGCCACGGGTTGTTGGTAGTGTTTGCCTGGGTAAAGTACGCGCGTCGACCCAGGATCAGGCGGAAGGTGCCGGTTGGCGGTTGCATCGGCGTGTGATAAACGGGCAGCGGATCGTAACCCGCCTCCTGCAACCGCTCGGAGTAAAGCTCGATCTTCCCGGACTTGGTCACGAAGCGGTGATCTGGATTCAGGGTGGCGCCGTATTTCGCTCCATCCGGCGGCGACCACACGCCATGGTGCTTCAGGTACTCCAACGGCGTGTCCAGCGGCAGACCTTTCGCTTGCGCATCCACCCATTTGTCGATGGTGTAATCGAAGTACTGTGACAGTCCTAGCCGCTTGGCGAGTCCCTGCACGATTTCCAATGTCGATTTCGTGTCGTGCAAAGGCTTGATGACAGGAGGCCGGTAGACAACCACCGGCACGATTCCGGGCAGCACTTCAATCGGATCCTGGCGTTCCAAATAGCTGGATTCGGGAAAAACAACGTCCGCGTACCAGGCGGTGTCGCTCATCTGTACGTCGATGACGCCAAGGAAGTCCATCTGCTCGATCATGCGCACGGTCTTCGCCTGCTCCGGCAACGCGTTCATTGGATCTTGCTTGTGCACCATCCACGCCTTTACCGGGTAGGGAACACCGGCCAGGACGTTCTCGCGCATTTTCAAATACGCTCCATCGCCCTTGGCAGCTAACGGAAAATTCTTATCCATTTCATCCACGCGCGGCGCTGTCGGATCGTCCCAAGGGAGGAAGAGCAACTCGCCGAGGGCGATTTTGGCGTTTGGAACCATCCCACCCTGACGGTCCCAGTTCCCCACAATCGCATTGAGGATGGCTTGCGCCCGGCGGAACTGGAAGTCTTCGCGGTACCACGACGAGCGGCGTCCGGCATAATACACAGCGCGGGGGGCGGCATCGGCAAACTCGCGCGCCACGCGCCGGATGTCATTGGCGTGAATTTCGGTTTCGATTTCCGCCCACTCCGGTGTGTGGGATTTGACGTGTTCGGCCAGTTGATCGAAGCCGGACGTGTAGTTCGCTACAAACTCTTTGTTGTAACGCTGCTCGCCGATGATGACGTTCAACATGGCCAGCACGAAAGCGAGATCGGTGCCGGGTTTGATGGGGAACCACTCGTCTGCCTTCGAGGCAGTGACGGTGAAACGCGGATCAAGGTAGATAAGGCGGGCCTTGCGTTCCGTCGTGGACCCGATCAGGTCCACCGTGTCCGGCATGATGAAAGACTCCAACCGGTTCGCGCCCGACATGATGATGTAGCGAGCGTTGGCGAGATCAAAAGATGGCACCGTGCCGAAGGTGAGCGAGTAGGCCAGGTTCACCGAGGCGAGGCAGAGCGTGGGATGGCGCTCCACGTTGGGCGAACCGAAGGCCAGTCCCAGGCTCTTGAAGAAAGTCTCGGCGAAGCTCTCCGTCGAAGACCACATGCTTCCCTGGGGACCGTACTGCTCCTTGACCTTGGCCAGCTTGCCGGCGGCGAAATCGAAAGCTTCCTCCCAACTCGCCGTCCTCCACTTGCCTTCGCCGCGAGCGCCGGCGCGGATGAGCGGCTTCTTCAGCCTCGCCGGATCATAGACCTGCTGCAGCCCGGCATTGCCGCGGGCGCAGACCATGCCGCGCGAGCGCGGGCTCTCCGGGTTGGGATTGAGCTTGCTGATTTTTCCGTTTTCCACCACCGCGATGATGGAACACTTGTTGACGCACATCTCGCACGTGGTGGGAATATCCTGGCGCGCCGCAGCCGCCACCGGCTGCTTCTTCAGGAAGGGCTGGACGCATGACACCGATGACGCCAGTGCCGCGCCCGCCGCCCCTCCCGCCGCGAAAGTCAAGAATCGTCGGCGGTCCATAGTTCCTCGCCTGATGCGCCCGCCCGCATGCCGGACCGGCGCTGGTGGAGGCGGCTAGTCCTTGCCGCAGGTTTCCGGCTGCAGCGAATCCGCGGCGTGGTTGGTCAAGAATGCTTCCACGTCGCGCAGCTGCTCCTCGGACATGTACTTGGTCAGCGGCTCTTTGCCGTGCGCGTGCTTGCCGGATTGAAAGTACGTCGTCCACTGCGACATCTTCTTGTTCAGCGGCGTGATCTCGCCTCCGGCAGCTCCCTTGGTGTGGCAGGTCTTGCAATTCTGCTTGAAGTAGTACTTGCCCTTGGTGTCGCTGCCCTTGCTGGCGGCCGATACGGCCACCGCGAGAGCCAGGATGAGTGCAAGCATGAGGATGGTCGGCCTGCTGCGTTGCATGTTTTCTTCTCCTGCACAGTTGCGATATTTCGCAACTGTTTGAACAGAGTCTGGACGCGAAGCCCGAAAACGTCTGTGACGCGCCTCACGTTGTCGCGTGAGTTTCGCAACTTCTCAGTTTCGATATTTCGCAACACAGCAATCCGTGACCGGCATCACAGCCACGGCAACCGAACCGGCGCAACATTCCGTTCCAGGAGAGGCCGACCACCCTCCTTCACGGAAGCTTCGTAGGTGCTCGAAATTCATCGCGGAGAGGAAATCATCATGCGCAGGCTCATACTGGCAGTCCTGGTACTGTTGATCACGACGGGGCTGTGGGCGCAATCGCCGCCCCCCAAGGCGGACGACACGACACAGCTTCGCCAGGAAGTGGACCAACTCAAGAAGACGATTACGGCCCTGGAGCAGCGTCTGTCGGCGCAGGAGAAATCCTCGCAGCAGCCGCAATCCTCGGCCAAGGATACGGTTTCTGTTCCCGAGCTCCAGGCCAACGTCAAGGACATTGACGAACGCGTTCGCGAGACGGAAAAGAAGTCCTATGCCGACCGGCTGAATTGGAGCGGGGACTACCGCTTCGAGGCACACTCCATCCGCGGCAATGTGCCCTCTTACTATGACGGCATGAACCTTCAGAACCTGGTGGTGCGCACGTTGTGGGCGACGGCGCCTACTGCCCAAGGCGGGCTCGGCATGCCCTTTGATCCGGCCATGCTGCAAGCCATGACTCCGGCGCAATTCAAGGGCTTCCTGGATGGCCAGGTTGCCACCAACTACGGCTCCTATCAATACTTCAGCAACAATCTGACCTTCAACCAACTGAAGTCGTCGATGGGACAGTTCCCGGCGGCCATGCAACAGCAGTTGATGGGGTACCTGATGCAGGCTCCCGGGGTTTACACCCCCGGCTACAAGGATGACACCGACGCCCTGTTCACCAATCGTCTGCGGTTGCGCTTCAACGCCAAGGTCTCGGATAACGTCAGCGTGGATGCGCGGCTCAGTATGTACAAGGTATTCGGCGACTCCACCGGCGTTCAGATGTTCAATGGCCAGCCCAACACGCTGGCAATTGACGGCGCCACAGCTGGCGTGCCTTCCGGCGACATGGTTCGGGTCGAGCGTGCGTACTTCAACTGGACCAATATCGGCGGTTCCAACCTGTATTTCTCGATCGGGCGCCGCCCCTCCACCGGGGGCCCGCCGCTTAATTTCCGGCAAGACGAACCACGCGGCGGAACCCCTGCCGGCGCCTTGTTCGACTATCAATACGACGGCATGACATTGGGCTACCATCTCACCCCGAAAACTACGCTCCGGGCGTGCTATGGCGTTGGCTATTCCTCCGGTTTCGGCAATGGGAACCTGCTCAAAACGCCGGCCGACCGCCTCAAGAGCGTTCACCTCATGGGCGTCATGAGCGACCTGTATGAAAGCGACAGCGCTTTTGTCCAGGTGCTGGCGGCACATGCCTGGAATGTGACCGACGGTTTCAACGGCGAGATCGTCCTCCCGAACAACCCGGTTACGGGTGAGGCAATCGGGGCGCCGGTAATCATGCGTTACACGCCATCGGCGAACTTGGGCGGCATCAACCTGTTCGGGATTGTCGCGCAAAAAAAGTTCGGCCCAGTGGATATGTTTGTGAGCGGCAACTGGGACAGCCTGCGCCCCAATGGCACCACTACGCCCTTCGGCGGCCTGGGCAGCAATCCCTTTGATGTTCCCACCAACAAAGAGGGGCACATGTTCTACGTGGGACTGCGTTACAGCTTCCCGCAAAACGACGGTAAAACGAAAATCGGCTTCGAGTTCAACCAGGGGTCCAAGTATTGGTTCAACTTTGCCAATGCGGAGGACGACATCATCGCCCCCAAGACCCAAACCCGCGGCGAAGTTTACGAAACGTACCTGACGCACCGCATCAGCGAACGTTTCATCTTCAAGGCCGCTTTTCAGCGCTACAACTACACCTGGTCCGGCTCTGGGTGGCATATCGGCGCTCCCCAGCGGCTCGATTCCACGCCGCTGCTCGGATTCCCGACCTACAAGGACGCCAGCATGGTCACCCTCGGTCTGACGACGCGTTTCTAGCCCGCCTGTTTGGGGGTTCCTGGGCAGAAAAAGGGCTGGCTTCGGCCAGCCCTCTCTGCATCTCTCTGTACAATATTTTGGCTGAGCAACGGCCGACTCTGGCGAGGCGCAGTGACCAACCCTGAGTCGCTGGCGTCGTAAGTTTCTCTGGACCCCGGCGCAGCAGGAAACCGAATACTGGAATGTCAGCATCTCCCTTAGTTAGTATTGGCTTGCGTTTTCATACCACCCTCCGAAGGGAGCCTCTGCGGTCTTATATGCTTCAGAAGTGACGGTAATTTTGGCGGTGCAAGCCGTCTGACGGAGGAACGATATGGGCCGATCCGTACAGACCCTCCCCGAAATGCCGGTGGCCCGGCTTGGCATTCGGTTCCTGGAAATGTTGTTGCAGGATTGTCAGAGCGCTAACTTTCAGGTGCGCTGGTGGGACGGCAGCACCTGGGGCAGCGACAAGCAGCCGCGTTTCACACTCGTGATCAATCATCCGGCAGCGCTGCGCGCGATGTTGCTGGCGCCGAGCGAACTCAGCCTGGGAGAGGCGTATATCCATGGCGACCTCGACATTGAGGGTGATGTCGAATCAGCCATGGAACTGCGCGACTACCTGATCCAGCAACGGGTCAGCGCACACAAGAAATGGCTGCTTACTAACCTGCTCCGGTTGCTGCCCGCGAGCACTCTGCCCAAGCGTCCTCCGGCAAATTTGTCCGGTTCGATTCACTCCAAGGATCGGGACCGCCAGGCAATTGGCTATCACTACGATTATCCGCCTGAGTTCTACGCCTTATGGCTGGACCGGCACATGGTGTACTCGTGCGCCTATTTTGCGGAGGGGAAGGAAGACCTGGATACCGCGCAAACGCGCAAATTGGACCTGATCTGCAGGAAGCTGCGGCTGCGCCGCGGCGACCGTTTTCTTGACATCGGTTGCGGTTGGGGCGGATTGGTGATGCACGCCGCCGCTCATTATGGTGTCCACAGCGTCGGCATCACGATCAGCGTGCCGCAAGCGGAGCGGGCGCGGCAAAGCATACGCGAATCAGGTCTTGAAAGCCGATGCCGGGTGGAGGTTTGCGACTATCGCGACGTTGCGCCGGAGCAGCCATACGACAAGATTGCCAGCGTCGGCATGTTTGAGCATGTCGGGCGGGCGCTTCTGCCGGAGTATTTCCGCCGCGCCGCGGAATTGTTGATGCCGGGCGGCCTATTCCTCAACCACGGGATTGCAACCTCGGCCACCTATCAGAGAATCGGCCCCTCATTCGCGGACCGGTATGTCTTCCCCGACGGCGAACTGCTCCCCATCCATGACACTCTTCGGGCGGCGGAAACCAGCGGCTTTGAGGTTAGAGATGTGGAGAGTCTGCGGGAGCACTACGCGCTCACGCTGCGCCACTGGGTACGGAACCTGGAGAACCATGCCGAAGAAGCGCGCCGGATTACCGATGAGACCACCTATCGAGTGTGGCGGATCTACATGTGCGCTGCCGCCCACCGCTTCCAGAAAGGCCATCTGAACGTGTATCAAACGCTGCTTTCGAAGTGTGCGGGTGGTCACAGCGGCCTGCCGTTGACGCGTGAGTACCTGCTTCCGTCGGATGCTGGCTAAGTCCTTTTGATTCGCTGCCGTCGCGAGCTGCGGGCAGTAAATTCCCTCGCCGGCCACATCCAACCATGAACACGCCCGCAGACACTTCGGGTGTCGAACTCGCCTTCTAGGCGGCGTGGAGGAGGGATTGATGCGTCGGAAGCTTCTGTATCTGGGTTCCATCTGCCTGCTGTTTTCTCTTACCGCGCCAGTTGCCATTGCGAGGCCGCAGGACCGGGATGACGAGCGCCGTGAACGGCGCGACGACGACAAACACAAGGGCCAGCGCTACTACGACCGCGAGCATCGCGATTACCACAACTGGGACGCGCGGGAGGACCGGGCGTACCGCAACTACTTCAACGAAAATCACCGGCCCTACCGTGCCTACTCCAAGCTGAAACGCAAAGAGCAGCAGGAGTACTGGAACTGGCGTCACAACCATCCTGATGACGATCGCGATCGCGACCGCGACCGCGATCATGACAGGCACTGACGCTTCGCTTTTTCCGATTGCGCAGCTCGCGTGAGGGGGACCTTGCGCGAGCTTGCTTTTCTTGTGGCCCGCTCCCGATATACTGGCGGCAAAGCCGCGACTCGCGATGCCGCTGATCGTTTGTAAAATGTATCGAGTCGGTGGCCCTGTTTTGAAGCCCGGAGCGCTGCCGGATTATCCAATCCCTTCAGTAACGGTTGAGAATTAGAGGAGAACCGACCATGAATCCGTACGCTTCGTTCTTAGCAGACAAGGAAGCAGTCGAGGTGATCACGGGAACACCAACGCGGCTGGAGGCGCTGGCCAACTTGCTGGGGCGGGAGCGGATCGATATTTCCCCGGCGCCTGGAAAATGGAGCGCGCGCGAGATTTTCTGTCACCTGGCGGATTGCGAGCTGGTGTTTGCGTTCCGGCTGCGGCAGACGCTGGCGGAAGACCATCATGTCATCCAGCCGTTCGACCAGGACAAGTGGGCGCGGGTGTATGCCGGTTACGATGCGCACGCCGCCCTGGCAGTATTTTCGGCGGTGCGCAACTGGAACCTGCAGTTGATCCAGCAGGCCGGCAAGGCGGCGCTGTCGAAGAAGAACACTCATCCCGAACGGGGCGAGGGAAGCTTCGGCGAGATCATCGAAACCATGGCCGGCCACGACCTGAACCACGTTAAGCAGGTTGAAGCAATCACGAAGAAGGTGGCCGCGGCATAAGCAAAGTGGCTAGTGGTAAGTGGGTCAGAGAAAAAGCCGCCCATCGGGGGCGGCTTCATCACTGTAGCGAAACTTCGCTATTTTCCCGTGCCGAGCAGTTCGACGTCGAAGATGAGCGTCGCGTTCGGCGGAATCACGCCTCCAGCGCCGCGGCTGCCGTAACCGAGTTCCGGGGGAATACGCAACTGGCGTTTGCCTCCGACCTTCATTCCGGCAACGCCCTCGTCCCATCCCTTGATCACCTGGCCTGCGCCGAGCGCGAACTCAAATGGCTGACCGCGATCGACGGAGCTGTCGAATTTCTTGCCGCTGGTCAGCCAGCCGGTGTAGTGGACCTTGACCTTGTCGCCGCTCTTGGCGACCGCGCCGGTCCCTTCCTTGATGTCCCAGTATTCCAGGCCGTCGGCGGTCTTGTGGGCTTTGCCTTCGACCTTGGTGGGCCCGGCGGAATTTTGCGCGAAGGCGGAGGCGAGCAGAAACGCGAGCGACAACGTTCCAATTGCGAGCTTCAGCATGAGGCTTCTTCTCCTGTACGACAAACTATCAAATTATCACCGGATGGTGAGGTTGGCCAAGCGGCCGGGGTCATTGCGCGGCGCCTGCCCTGCAGACTCCGGGGTGAACTTTCGCCGGCTCCAGGGGCGACATGAGAACGATCTGCTGCCTGCCCTGCACGCCTGGAACCAACTCCAGTTCGCCGGGCTCATTGATGCGGATGAAGTACTGCTCACCGGGCTTGACGTCGATCTCGACGCGGTTTTTCTCTTTGCTCGAAGTGAACGTGTGCTTGCCTGCGCTCACATTCAAGGTAACGTACTTGCCGCCCTGCATCTCGGCGATCTGCTGATTGTCACAGAAGGCCGCCGGTTTCCATCCACGCCGATGATCGGAGAGCCGGTAGATGGTGATGGTGCCGACATCCTCCGCCAGGACAGCGCACGCCAATAGCAGAACCGCCACGACCATGGCTCGCTTCATGAAAACCACCTCACCTTTCTGCAAAGTGCCGGATGGTATCACCGGCAAAGCTGATGTCAAGGCGAAGCGTGCACCGAGACGCCATCGGCCAGGATCACCGCCTCCGGCGCGAGTACAATCGTCGGTTGCCGATTGGCTCGCGAGGAGAATGGATGAAACGTTTGCGCTGGTTGCTCGTGCTGCTTGGTCTGGCTTCGCCCCTGGTTGCCCAGCAGGTCAGTCCGTCGCTGTACCAGGACATGCGCTGGAGATTGATTGGCCCGTTTCGCGGCGGGCGGACCGTCGCCGTGACTGGAGTTCCCGGCAAGCAGAACGTCTTCTACATGGCGGCCAACAATGGCGGCGCGTGGAAGAGCACCGACTTCGCGCGCACGTGGCAGCCCATATTCGACGGGCAGCCGAGCGGTTCGATCGGCGCCTTGGCGGTAGCGCCGTCCAATCCTGACATCATTTATATCGGCAGCGGCGAGGGACTGCAGCGCCCTGACCTCTCCACCGGCGACGGAATCTACAAATCGACCGACGGCGGCAAGACCTGGCAACATCTCGGATTGCGCGACGGCAGGCAGATCCCGGTGGTCCTGGTCGATCCCCGCGATCCCAACCGCGTGTTCGCCGCCGTCCTCGGTCATCCCTATGGGCCGAACCAGGAGCGCGGCGTCTTTCGCTCCACCGACGGCGGGAATAGCTGGCAGAAGATTCTTTACAAGGATGAGAACACGGGCGCGGTCGACCTTGCCTTCGATCCCAAGAACACGCAAACGCTCTACGCCGTACTGTGGTCCGGACGCAGGCCACCGTGGACGACCGGCGGAACCATGCTGGGTCCGGGCAGCGGGATATTCAAATCCACCGACGGCGGCAATACCTGGCAGCCGCTGACCAAGGGCCTGCCGACGTCGGCGGAAGGCTTGGGGAGGATCGGGCTGGGAATCTCGCCCAATCATCCAAGCCGCATTTACGCCACGGTGCAGGCGAACGCGGAGCACGGCGGAATTTACCGCTCCGACGATGCCGGCCAGACCTGGAACCGCGTCAACAACGAGAATCGTGTCTATGGCCGCGCCGACGACTTTGCCGAGGTAAAGGTCGATCCCAGAAATCCGGACGTCGTGTACTCCGCCAACACCTCGACCTATCGCTCCACCGACGGCGGATACACATTTACCGCGATCAAGGGCGCGCCGGGCGGCGATGACTATCACCGCATTTGGATCAATCCCGAAAATCCCGACATCATCCTAATGGGCAGTGACCAGGGCGCGACGCTCAGCGTCAACGGCGGCGCAACCTGGAGCACTTGGTATAACCAGCCGACGGCGCAGTTCTATCACGTGATCACCGACGACCGCTTTCCCTACTGGGTGTACGGCGCCCAGCAGGAGAGCGGCTCCGTTGGCACGGCGAGCCGCAGCGATTACGGCGAAATTACCTTTCGTGACTGGCACACGGTCGGGGTAGAGGAGTACGGCTACGTCGCGCCCGATCCCCTGAACCCCAACCTTATCTACGGCGGAAAAGCGTCGCGGTACGACCTGGTGACAACCCAGGCGCAGGAAATCTCGCCGGTGGTTCTGCGAACCGGGAAATATCGCTTCAACCGGACGGCCCCGCTGATTTTCTCCCCGGTGGACAAGCGCGCGTTGTATCTCGGTTCCAACGTGCTGTTCAAGACGACCGACGGAGGCCAGAGCTGGCAGATCATCAGCCCCGACTTGACCCGCGACCATCCCGGCGTGCCGCCCAACCTCGGCAACTTCGCGGCCAAGGAGAAGACGGAACATCGTGGCGTGATCTACAGCATCGGGCCTTCGTTCAAGGATGCAAACCTGCTTTGGGTGGGGAGCGATGATGGCCTGATCCACGTCACACGTGACGGTGGCAAGACCTGGCAAAACGTTACGCCTCCGGAGCTGACGCCGTGGAGCAAGGTGGCGCAGATCGAGGCCGGACACTTCGACGACAACACCTGTTACGCCGCCGTGAACCGCTTCCGTCTCGACGACATGCATCCCTACATTTACCGCACCCACGATGGTGGCGAGACGTGGCAAAAAATCACCACCGGATTGCCCGACTCGCCGGTCAACACCGTGCGTGAAGATCCGGAGCGCAAGGGCCTGTTGTTTGCCGGCACCGAAACCGGCATCTGGATTTCATGGGACGACGGCGATCACTGGCAGTCGTTGCAGCTGAACCTGCCGGCAACGTCGATGCGCGACCTGGTGGTGCATGGCGACGATGTGGTGGTGGGCACTCACGGGCGCTCGTTCTGGATTTTGGATGACGTTACGCCGCTGCGCCAGATATCGGCCGAGGCTGCACAGGCGCCGGCGCACCTGTTCCGGCCGCAGGTCGCATATCGCATGCGGCGCAGCACCAACACCGACACGCCGCTGCCGCCAGAGGAGCCCGCCGGGCAAAATCCCCCCGACGGTGCGGTCATCGATTACCTGCTGAAAGCGGAGAGTGGGCCGGTGGCGCTGGAGATTTACGATTCCTCGGTCAAGCTGGTGCGCCGCTATGCCAGTACCGATCCGCCCGAGGAGATAGATCCCAGGAAGTTGAACGTACCTGCATCCTGGGCGCGGTCGCCGCGAGTGCCGCCCACATCGGCGGGCATGCATCGCTGGGTTTGGGACCTGCATTATCCTTCGCCGGCAGTGATGAAAAAGGACCTGCCGATTTCGGCGATTCCGCACGACACGCCGTTTGCGCCGCAAGGGCCGAGGGCGCTGCCGGGCGAATACACGGTAAAGCTCATTGCGGGTGGTCGGACTTTGTCGCAGAAGTTCACGGTCAAAATGGACCCGCGCGTCACCACGCCCGCGGCTGGCCTGGCGCGGCAATTCGAAACGGAGATGAAAATCGCCGCAGCGCTGCGGCAGGATTACGACGCGCTACAGCAGGTGCGCTCGGTTCGCGCGCAGTTGAAAAACCTGCTGATGCCGGCCAAGTCTCTTCCCGGCCCGGTTGCCGAGGGCATTAACGATCTGGAGAAATCGTTGGCTTCGCTGGAAGGTAAAGAGGGCGAGTTCGGCTCACGCGCTGACTCCAGCAGCCTGGCAGGGCTGAACAGCAGCCTGGCGACGGTGTACGAGCACGTGGATAGCGCGGACGCGCAGCCCACTTCGCAGGCGGTCGCGACGGTCGGGGATTTGCAGCGGGCGTTGTCTCCGCTGCTTGATAAATGGGAGCAGATCAAGACGCGTGATGTGCCGGCGCTTAACGAGAAACTGCGGTCGGCAAACTTGGCGCCTGTACAGATTTCCGGCGGCGCTAAGTAAGCGGGAGCGAGTGCGCGAAACAGCAGGATATAGCCGCCACCGCTCAGCGCAGCGCCGTGGCCCTGAAATCCGCGTCCGGCCACTGCTGCACGACCGTCCATCCTGATGGCGATTTCCAGATAACCGACCCCCGGTTCCATTTGCCACCGGGAGCAATCACCGCGATCGCGGTTCCGACGGCTGGTGGATGACCCGCGGACAAGGCCGCTGCCGCGCGGCGCGCATTGTTGTCGCCGGCGCGGACGTCCGATGCGGTGACAGGGGTCAGCAGGGTTTGTCGCCAGGTTGCGTAGGGCGCCCATTGATCGCTGGTCAGGACGACCGCGTCGGGCGGCGTGTGCTGCTGAATCCAGGTGTAGGCAAGCCAGCGATCGGGGTCGCGATCTGCGACAAAATTGTCGCGCCACATCGGGATGTTGGTGAGCGACAGCAGCAAGCCGAGCGCGAATGCCGTGCCTGGCGCCACTCGGTAACGCTTTGCCAGGCGGTACATGGCGTAACCGGCAAACACGCTCAGCAAGTACACCAGGTCGGTGAGGAAGCGCGAAGGCTCCAGCGCCGTGCGCTCCTCTCCCCAGCGGTGCAACGAGTAAGTTTGATAGATGGGGCCGCATAGCAGGTACGCAGCAAACAGCGCGACGGACATCGCCAGCAGCATGCCGGTGCGCCTCTCCGTATCGCGCCGGCACGCCAACACAACGCCGCAGCTTGCGAAGGCCAGGAAGATCACACCCATGCCGGCAATCAGCAACAGGAACGAGTGCGCGCTTTGGAAGCGGAGCGCATCGGTTTCTCCGATCTGGCGCAGCTTGACGACTTCCGGCAACAGAAACGCGGAAGCCAACCCGACGCTGCCCACCCCTCCCATGACAAGCGCGCGCAACTTGGCTCGTTGCCCGGGATCGGCGCCGGCGGGCGAAAGCAGTAGATGCCCGGCAGCAACGCCCATCGTGATGGCCGCCACCAGGGTCACTTGATGGTGCGTCAGGAATACGGCGGCCAGGAAGACGGCGATGGCAGCGGCGCAACGGAGATCGCACGTTGACTCGGCAAGGATGGCGATGGCAGCGATCAGAAACACCATGCCCAGTTCGTTGGGCAGCCCGCCCCAGGCGTAATAGCCGATGCTGCCGAGGAAAGCCCACATGCCATACGCCAGCGCGGCATACAAGGCGATCTCGGAGGAGCGGAAAACCCGCCGCGCCAGGCCGTACACCTGGGCGGTCGTGATTACGCCCAGCGCGGGGATCAGCAACTGGTAAACGCGGTGCAGCGAGATCGAGGTCAGGCGCGAGAGAACGACGACGAGGAGATGACTTCCCAAAGGGTAGTTCAGCGAAATGCTCTCAAACGGCGTGAGGTCGTAAATGAGCTTGTCGGCGAGCAGCATCTTCTTCGCCAGCAGAAGATGGAGACTGGGATCAAAACCGGGAGGAATAGCCTGAAAAAAAGTGGGCAAGAACCGTGAGACCGCAACGATCGCCAGCAGTAATGCCAGCCAATACCACGTGCGATCTGGCGCAGGCGGTTGCCGCCGCGACGAACGAACCCGGGCGAGCAGCAGGCTCACCGCGAGTACGCCCATCCACAGCGGCCAGAATAAGGACAGGCGGACCAGCGAAACGTAAAACGCAACCAGCACCGCGAGCGCGAGCCCCGCAGTGGCGCCCCAGGTGAGGAGATCTGCTAAGTCATGTTCGGGGAATACGGCACGCCAGATGAAAATGCCAGGTATGGAGAGCAACGCAAGGCCGGCCACGAGGGCTGCGATGTCCAGCATGAAGCGGGAGTAACTGCCGACTCTATATCACAGTTGACGGGGTGCGTCACCGGGCCAACAGTTCCAGGTAGGTACTGTCCTTGCTCCAAATCCATGGAATCCGCGCCAGCCAGTACTTGCGGCGGATCGCCTCCCGCCCCGCCGCCTGGTCGCTGGCGATGCGGGCAGTGGCGGGAACGTAAGGGCCGAGAGGGTGGCCGCGCATAGTGGAGGGAGCGATCTCGACGCTCGCATTGTTGCGAATTCGCTTCAGCTTTCCGGCTTTGCGATTGCTGAAGATGTAGATTCTGCCGCCACCCTCGGCGAACCAAACGGGGGTGTGCACGCCCACCCCGGTTTTGCGGAACGTGACCAGGTCGATGTACTTGTGCCCGCGCAGCTGGGGGAAGGCGTCCATGCGGAAATTTTATCAGCCGACCTTTCACGTTTCGCGTGTCGCGTCGGTCGGGAAGGGAAGACCCGAAAAGAACATTTCTGCCTGCCAGAACCCGGTTTCCGAACGCTCGTGGAGTTGTTTCCGATGTCCAGGAAGATTGCGGGCACGATTGCGTGCGCGATTTTCGAACTCCGCGGGTTAGCGGCTTTATTCGTAGCGCAGAGCTTCCACTGGCTCCATCCTGGCGGCCTTGAGTGCCGGCCAGAATCCTGAAGCCACTCCCACAGCAGCTAGGATTAAGAATGACGCGGTCAACACGACCGGCGAAGTTCTTAAGAAAATGTCACCCTCGTGGTTGGCCATCTTGAACTGCTCCGCGTAAAGCGGCATCGGCGGGACGGAGTGAGCGATGGTGGTTGCCAGCAGCATGCCGAGCGCGCCGCCGATGAACGTGATCACCAGCGCTTCGACCAGAAACTGCCCGAGGATATCCGACTTGCGGGCGCCCACCGCCTTGCGCAATCCGATTTCGCGGGTTCGCTCGGTCACCGAGACCAGCATGATATTCATCACGCCCACGCCGCCGACGCCGAGCGTAAGCGCGCCAATCAGTCCCAGCACGATTTGCAGCGCGATGGAGAACTGCGCCAGCTCCTCCGCATCTTCCACCGTGTCCCAGTCCGCTGTCGCCTTTTCGTCTTTGGGATCGAAGTGGTGCCGCCGCGCCAGCACCGCGCGCACCGCTTCCCTCGCCTTGACGTGCAACGCCGGATTGATGGGCGCGTACACGATCATCCCCGGGTCGCGAATGTCCATCACGTCGCGATAGGTCTCAAATGGCAGGAACACGTTCTGATTGTCGGGACCGTTATTGGAAGAATCCTGGATCTTCATCTGCAGCAGGCCGATGATCTGGAAATCCTGGCCGCGGACGGTCACATACTGCCCGACCGGGTTCAGGCCGCCAAAGATTCGTTTCGCGGCGAGCGGCCCAAAGATGCAGACGCGTCGGTGCTCGATGAAATCCCCCTCCTCGAAGTAGCGGCCTTCCTCCACGTTCAACTTCCGAATTTGTCCGTAGGGGAACTGCACCGCTTTGCTGGAGATCGTGATCACCTTGTTACCGTACTTGAAGGGCAGGTTGTTGTCGTCCTCGGCGCTGACGCCTTTCAGGATGGGAACCTCGTCCCGGATGGCCTGGATATCTTCGTACTTGTAATGAATGCGTTTGCCGGCGCGTTCGCCGCCCGCCTGCATGCTGGTCTGCCCGGCCCAGGAGAGAATCACGTTGTTCCCGATGCCAAGAAAGGCATTGAGCACGCTCTCGCCGACGCCCTGCCCGTAGCCGAGCAGCAGCACCACGGTCACCAGTCCCCAGGTAATGCCGAGCATGGTCAGGGTGCTGCGCAGGCGGTTGCGCGCCAGCGACTGCCAACTCTCGACGATGATTTCCTTCAGCCACATGATCGTTTACTCGTAGCGCAGGCACTCAATGGGTGAAAGGGAAGCGGCCCGCCGGGCGGGATACATTCCCGCCGTTATCGTGATCAACGACAAGGTCACGATGGAGGCCACGATCGCCCCAGGCACAATCATGGGCGCCGGCATGAAGTCGGGCAGAGGCGCCTTCTGCATCACGATGCAGACAGCCAGGCCCAGCATGAGTCCGATAGTTCCGCTCAGCGCCGTCAGCGTCGCCGATTCGGCGAAGAACTGACGCTGGATATCGCCTGCGGTTGCGCCTAGCGCTTTGCGCACGCCGATCTCGCGCGTTCGCTCGGTCACCGAAACCAGCATGATGTTCATCACCCCAATGCCGCCCAGCGACAACGTCATCAATGCCACTATGGCAAAGAAAATTGTCATGACATTGAAAATGCGCTCCGTCAGCTTCGCGCTGTACATGGTGTCCCAGGTGAACAGCGCGTACTTGTCCTGGGGATCGAAGTGATGTACGCGGCCGAGCGTTCGATAGACCTGCGCAATCGCCGCTTCGTGCTGCGCAGGGTCGGCAACTTCAAACACAATGTTGTTCAGATAACCTTTGTCGATCCACGGACGTTCCGGGCTGCTGGGCGGCGGGAAGTCCCGAGCCATCGCGGAGTAGGGAACAAACAACTGCGTGTTGTCAGGCCCGGAGCCGTAGCTGCCGTTCTGTTTTTTCCTCTCCAGTACGCCGATGACCTCGTAGGGATAACCGGCAATTTCCAGGGTCGCCCCGACAGCGGGCTTGCCGCGGTACAGTTGCTGGCGGGCTTCGTCGCCAAGAATCACAACCCGCCGAGCCTGGTCTTCATCCTCGCTCGTCATCAACCGGCCTTCCGTCGCCTTCAGCGACCGGAAACCCTGATACTCCGGCCACACGCCGCGGACGGGCCGGTTGGAGGCATTGAACGCGCTCACCTGGGGGACCGGCCGGATCATCTCCGGGCTGACCGACTTAATCAGGTAATCTTCTTGCTTGATCGCGTAAACGTCGCTGATATTCAGGCGAATCGGCCGGCCGGCCGCGTAGCCTCCTTCGCCGGTGCTGGTCCGCCCTCCCCAAACGATGACCAGGTCCACGCCGATGGTCCGCATGCGCCGCTTCTGGTCTTGATTGAAGCCGCGCCCCAGCCCGACCAGCAGCACCACCGAGGTAATGCCCCAGATGATCCCGAACATAGTGAGGAAACTGCGCATCTTGTGCGCCCGCATCGAGCTGAGCGTTTGACGCGCGATTTCTCGCAGGTTCACAGGACCTCCCAAGCGCAGTTGCACGGGCTCTCTTCGATAGTTACGGAGCGCACGCCCTACAGGTTCCTTAGACTGGAGGCAGATTCAAATGTGAGCAATCCGGCGCCGGTCGCGTGCGGAATCTGGTTCCTAAAAATGGAATTTCAGGCTGCCGCCGACAGCGCGCGAATGGGAGTACTGGATGGGAATCTCTTCGCTTTCCTTGGCGATTTGATAGCGGCTATCGGAGACGTTGGTAGCGTTGAACTCCAAATCCAGACGTCGCGGCTCGGAGTTCCACAAGGCAAAGCCGGTGGCCAGGTCGGTGGTGAAATGCTGCGGCAGACGCGTGAGGGCCTGCTCGGGCTTGCTGCCGCTACCGTAACGCATGTTGGTGGAGGCCCAGAAATTGCGCCAGCGCGGTTTCTGATACACCAGGTAGGCGGCGCCGACATGGGTCTCGTCGAAGGCGGGAATGATTCGCTCGCCGGCCGCCAAGGGCTCGTTTCCGGTGAATCCGCCGGTGGTGGGTCCGTAGAAGAATGTCCGCTGCGCCGTGTAAGAAAGCCTGCCGGTAATGCCGAACCGTTCCAGCGGGCGCAGGTTGAGCACGAAATCCAGTCCGTGCGCGCGGGCAGCGAAAAAGTTAATCGGCAGGAACAGCCGCGACACGCTGATCTCGTGGTTCTCGAATGCGTTGTGCCCGGTGTGCTGCCAGGCGTTCAACTCCAGCGACGCGGTGCGGTGCAACTCCTGTGCCCATCCCACTTCGAAGGCGTTCTGCTTATAGGCGTGGACGTTGCCGACACGTTGGGTTGGATCAGGCGCGTTGTGGCCGATCCAACTCGCCAGCAGCGAATATTCGATAGGCGGCGGCGACATCAACCGGTTATAGGAGGCGTGGACCACCGACTTCGTCGCCAGGATGTGATAGGCAAGGCCGACGCGCGGGCTGACCTGCGCCTCCGTGTTCACCAGGTCGAAGTAGTCGTAACGCAGGCCGGCATCGACGGTGAGGTTCGGGGCCAGGTGAAAATGATCCTGCACGTACGCGCTGGCTTGCCCGCCCAGGACAGCGCCGCGGAAATCGATGGGGAAGACTTCGGGGTCACCGCGGCCGTCGATGAAGAAGCTTTCTTTTTCGCGCAAGCGGACAAGATCGATGCCGGCTTTTAGCGTGTGACCGCGCCAGTTCCGCGTGTAGTCGCTCTTCATCCCGGCAGTCAGCGTGCTGCGCGATCCCACCGACAACGGCGTTACCAGGTCGCTGGTCGGATGAATGCGATCGCCGTTGATTCTCTGGTAGGCGGAGGTTTGCCAGACGGAGTCCTGGGAAAAGGCGTGCGTCCAGGTCACGATGGCGGTTTGCGAACCGAGATGGCGCGTGGCGTTGCGTCCCACGTCCTGGTCATCCGCGATATTCGGCTGGTCGAAATGTACGCCGCCGCCAAGCAACAGCAGCTTGAAAGAGTCATGCCCCGCCTGGTAATCGAGTTGGGTGGTGCCGCGAAGACCGCGGCCGGTATCGAAAAGTTCTTTCCGCGTGGGCGGGTCCAGGTAGCGTCCGGAGGTAAACCCATCGGCGAAAAAGTAATAACCGAGCTTTCCCTTGGCGCCGCCCAATTCGGAATTCACGTCGTAGTTATCGTTGGTGAGGCCCATGAAGTTCACCGAGCCGTGCTTGGCCATCTCCCGTCCGGAGCGAGTGGTGATGTCCATGACCCCGCCGAAACGGTTGCCATACTCGGCGGTAAAGCCGCCGGTCAGCAGGTCCACCGTCTCGAAAATTTGCGGGCTCACGCCGGGGCTGAACTGGGGCTGCTCGTTGTCGAGGAACGACACGCCGTTGATGAACTGGTGCAGCGAAAACTCGGTGCCGCGGACGGTAATAAAGTTGTCGTGGCTCTGGGTGGCGCCGGGCATCAGGTTCGTGGCCAGTCGAGTGGCGGTTTCAACCATGGGATCGGGCAGAGTTTCCAGTTGCTGCCGCGCGAAGCTGTAAGAGCTGCCAGTTTTTTCCGGATCGACCGCGGCAAAGCTGCAGCGAACTTCCACCGATTCCTTGCGCGCCGCTTTCGGCTCGAGTTCGATCTCCACGCTTACCGGTTGGCGCGCTCTCGCGATGAAGTGGTACTGGACGGTGAAGAAGCCGGGAGCGTCGGCGAGAAGTTCGTAAGCGCCGGCTTGCTGCGCGGACAGGCGGAAGGCGCCCGAGGCGTCGGCGGTACTTTCCTCGGCGACGCTTCCGTTGAGATGCCGCAGGACCAGATGTGTGCCCGCAATCGCGCGTCCATCGCTGGTCCTGACGGTTCCTTCCACTGAAGTTTGCGCCCAGCCGCCGGCAACTAACGCCAGCAGGCAGAACACCAGTATTAGCGCGCGACCGCTCAATCAGCCTCCCGTAACGAACTCTGGATTTTATGACAGCTCACGCGGCTCGGCCAAGCCGTACACGTCCCAGGTAAGCATCGATTGACGAAATGAAAATTCAGTGCGGTAGCGTACAATGCCCGCTTTGCGGACAAAGGTTTCAGGAGCTGAGATGCGCCACTTCGTCATTCTGGTGCTTTTCGCCGTTATTTCGTCACTTGCCATGGGACAGCAGCGGGCCGCGGAACGCCGTGGCACGCCGCCGGCTGAACGC
The DNA here is from genome assembly GCA_035691485.1 of Terriglobales bacterium. Lineage (NCBI taxonomy): Bacteria > Pseudomonadati > Acidobacteriota > Terriglobia > Terriglobales > Terriglobales bacterium. The sequence goes on along the minus strand of DASSIZ010000023.1, from coordinate 19,384 downwards.
GTCACCGAGGCGCCTGCCGATGCCGAGGAACCTAAGCCTCCCGTTGCCGACAAGGAAAAAGACAAGGAGAAGGAGCCGCCGGAGGAAAAGCCGGTGGTCACCCATCACCAGATCTCCGTCGGCGGCAAGGCGCTGCGTTACACGGCGACGGTCGGCACGATGCCGATCAAGAACGAGCAGACCAGCAAGGTCGAGGCGCACATGTTCTATGTGGCCTACGCGCTCGAGAATTCGCAGCCGGGACGTCCGCTTACTTTCGCTTTCAACGGCGGGCCGGGTTCGTCTTCGGTATGGCTGCACATGGGCGCCATCGGGCCCAAGCGCGTCAAGATGCTGCCCGAAGGCGGCATGCCCGCGCCTCCATTCCAGCTCGAAGACAATCCGTACACCTGGCTCGACTCAACCGACCTGGTCTTCATCGATCCGGTCGGCACTGGCTACAGCCGCGCGCTCACGCCGGAGCTGGGCAAGAAATTCTGGGGACTGCAGGGTGACATCGCATCGGTCGGCGAATTCATCCGCATGTACCTGACGCGCTCGCAGCGCTGGACCTCGCCGTTGTTCCTTGCCGGCGAGAGCTACGGTACCACGCGCGCCGCGGGATTGTCGGGCTACCTCATCGATCGTGGCATCCCGCTCAACGGCATCACTTTGATTTCCTCGGTGCTCAATTTTGAGACCCTGAGCTTCGCCCGCGGCAACGACCTGGCCTACATCGCCTTCCTGCCGACCTACGCCATGACCGCGCAATATCACAAGCGCCTGCCCGCCGAGGTCCAGCAAATGGATCCGGCGAAGCTGCTGGCCGAGGTAACGCAGTGGGCGAACACCGGCTATACGGAGGCGTTGCAGAAGGGCGATCGTCTAACGGCCGAGGAGCGCCGTGCTGCCATCGACCGCCTGGCCCGCTACACCGGATTGAGCAATATCATTCTTGACGAGCACGACCTGCGCATCGACCAGCAGACCTTCAGCCGCGAACTGCTGCGCGACCGCAAGCTTCAGGTCGGACGTCTCGATAGCCGCTTTGTCGGCCCGGCATCGCCGGAGATGGGACCGTTCGGCTTCGACCCGAGCGAAGCCGCTATCCGCCCCCCCTTCACCACCGTGTTTAACGAGTACGTCCGCTCCGATCTCGGCTACAAGTCCGATCTCATTTACTACATTCTCGGCGGCGGCATCGGCGCACAGTGGGACATGGGGGTGTCGGCGCGCGGCGGGTTTCCTGAAACTGCCGATGCCCTTCGCCGCGCCTTCGTCAAGAATCCCTACATGCACGTGCTGGTCGCGGAAGGCTGGTACGACGCTGCCACCCCGATTCTTGGCATCGAGTACACGCTGGGTCACATGGGATTGGATCCGTCGATGCGCAAGAACATCACCTCCGCCCAGTATCCCGCCGGGCACATGGTGTACATCCAGGTGACCTCGCTGGCGAAGCTGAAGCAGGACGTTGACACCATGATGCGGCAGGCACTCAAGGGCGGAGGCAATGATCTGAGCCCGGCGAGATAGCCGGTATCGTTTGAGTTGCGCTCGCCGATCCTCAGCGCACGAATTCTGCGCCGCCGATTACTTGTGCTTTGGTTGCAGGTCAGGCGCAGGCTTCTTCTTGATTTGAATTTGCAGGCCGAGGTAGCCGATGAGCTGGGGCTCGCCGCTGGCCGCGCCGCGAAAACTGCGTCCGGCCATGAAGATCAGCAGCACGGGCCCGTGAAGCCGCAAACGTCCGCCGCCGCCGAACGTGCTCTCGTGGTAACTCCCCCCGACATCTCCGGTGTTGTACTGCTCTGCCAGCAACTCCAGGCGCTCGCTTGCCTGGTGACCAACCGCGATTCCCGCGATCCACAGGTCGGGACCGTGTTGGGTGAACCAGTACCCGGCCTCCGGGTTGACCTGGATGGGCCCCAATTTCTTGGAGAGCTCAAACGGCATCAGGAACCTCTGTCCGCGGTCCGCCAAGCCTCTACGCACCGACGCGGTCGGATTGTTAAATTCCAATCGCGGGTACATGGAGATATCCAATCCCAGTTTTTCATTCTCGTAGAACCGCCACTTCGCCGCGATGCCGGAATTTCCCAGTCCCGCTTGCGTCGGGCCGTTGTTGGTGCCGCGCACGAGATATGGAATTTCAAAGTTGAGTTGAAGGTGATCGCCGGCGCCGTAGTTGATGTCCAACACCGGCGCATCGAAGTTGCGTTCCTGGACGCGCCGGTCGGTGGTCAGGCCGGTGTTGATCTCCCAATTGCCGTTGCCGGGAGTGCCGGGATCGTCGGTCCGCATGGGCGGACCGCCCTGCGCGAAGGCTGCCCCCGCCCAGAACACCAGCAGCAAAGTGCTGTACCAGACGTAGCCGCCGCCGCGTACGAGCCTCATTCTTGAGTTCCTGTCGTACCTTCTGTATGTCCCTTCAGCGGCCGACCACCAACAGCTCAAAGGTCCCCGGTTCCATCGTCGGACGCTGGCCTGGAGCTGCCGGCGGCTGCAACTTCGCTACAGGGATAAACAACTGGTGTGTTTTCTCGTCGAGGGCAAGCGTCCGCCCGCTGACCTGCGTGGTCACCGTCTGCACGGCTTCAAATTTTCCCGGCGAGGTCTCTCCGACTACGGTCAGTGTGCCATCGCGCCCATTCGCGGCGAACGCCAGTCCAACAGAGGCGTCAAACTCCGTTCCGTCGCAGCCCGCGCCGATCGGCACCGAAGCCAGCAGCTTACCGCTGCCAGCCTCCATCACCGCCATCACCTTGTTGCCAGAACATCCGGCAAACAGGCGGCCCTTCTTGCGGTCCATCGCCAGGCCGGTTGGTTCCTCGCACGGCGACATCGACATTTCTTTGCCGACCTTCATGCTGGAAGCGTCAATCACCGCGACTGTTCCCTTATCTTCGATGTTGACGAAGACGCGTCCATGGCCGTCGAAGGTGGCAAATTCTGGTTTGCCGGGGAGAGGGATGGTTGTGAGCACCTTCTGCGACTCCGCGTCGATGACCGTCACATTCTTGCTGCGCCCATTGAAGGCAAAGACGCGCCTGGTATGGGGCTCGTACAGGATGAGATCCGGATTTTCGCCCGCCGCCACGGTGCCGGACGACTTCAGGGTTTCCAGGTCGAAGACCACGACGTTGTTCGCTCGTCCCGCGCTGATGAAACCCTTGTTCAGCTTGGGAGCCAGCGCGACGGCATGCACGCCCGGAGTGTCCGGAATCTCGCCGACCGGCTTGCCTGTATCCGCATCCACCACCATCACACGAGTCCCCCGCGACACATACACGCGGCGCGCCGAGCTGTCCACGGTCAGGGCATCCCAGCCTCCCTCTCCGCCCAGGGCAAAGTGCTTGACCACCTTGTACTGGGGTGCAGCCGGCAGGGCCAACGCCGCAATCGCCAATCCGTACCCTAGCAGCCACCCAAACCTGCCCGTTCCGCGAGAGATCATGATCACCTCCGGCCCAACAGCATAACAAGAGAGCGGAAAGAGGGACGAAATCCCCGCCCTGGCCGAACCAGGCCAGCAGTAGTCCATCCCACGGATAACTGCTTGGCGCAAACTTACATCCTATGAGCAGTGACACCTCTGGCCGGCAGAGTGCATTATGGGTCCCCTAATTTCGCGTATGCCCCGGCGTCGCAAGACCACCTCCGATTCTCGACGCGGCGTTGTCTTTTTCGCAGTGCTGCTCACCATCCTGCTCACGGGCATGGCCATCGCCCAGGACGCGGACGTACATATCACGCCGCGTATCGCTTCCAGGCCAGCCGCGTCTCCTGACGTTTCCATCGATCCGTCGCTGAAGACGCACACCAAGCCGCTGCGTTCGGATGTGGAGCTGATCCTGGTTCCGGTCACTGTCACGGATCCCATGGATCGCCTGGTAACCGGACTGGAGAAGGACAATTTCGAAGTCTTCGAAGGAAAGCAGAAGCAGCAAATTCACAACCTCTCTTCCGAGGATGCGCCGGTTTCCGTCGGCGTCATCCTGGACATGAGCGGTTCCATGAACAACAAGTTCGACAAGGCCAAGGAAGCGGTCGTGCAATTCATGCAGACTGCGAATCCGGAAGACGAGTTCTTCATTATCGGTTTTTCCGACCGTCCGCTGCTGCTGTCTGACTTTACCGGTTCGGTCGGCGACATCCAGAGCAGGCTAGTGATGGCGCAGCCCAAGGGCATGACCGCACTGCTGGATGCCATTTACATGGGCATGAACAAGATGAAGCAGGCCAAGCGCGAACGCAAGGCGCTGCTCATCATTTCCGATGGCGGCGACAATCACAGCCGCTACAGCGAAAGCGAAATCAAGTCGGCCGTGAAGGAAGCCGACGTTCAGATCTTCGCGATCGGCCTGTTCGACCAGGCGCCGCGGACGCAGGAAGAGCGCCTTGGTCCCACGCTGCTCTCGGATATGACCGAAGTCACCGGCGGACGCACCTTTACCCTGAACGATCCCAATGAATTGCCCGATGTGGCCACCAAGATCGGCACCGAATTGCGCAATCAATACGTCATTGCCTACAAGCCGGTCGCCAAGCCCAGGGATGGCAAGTGGCACAAAATCAAGGTCAAGCTCCTGCCTCCCCGCGGCCTGCCCATGCTCAACCTGCACGCCAAGCAGGGTTATTACGCATCGCAGGAATAAGAAATAAGACCGGCATGCGGCGGCAATGCCGGTCTTATTTCTTTCCTCAACAGGCGATTCACTAGCGACCCGAACCTTGCACCGCGGCGTGGTGGTTCTCCGCGCGCGTGCTCCGCTGAAGTCACTTCAGCCTGTTCCAGCTCTGCAGTCCCTGGCTTGCCGAAGTTCAGTGCCGCCGTTTTACCGTGATCGAGACCTTGGCCTGCATCAAGGTGCCGGCTGAGTCCCACGCGTTGGTGACGATCTGGTGCTGGCCCGACCCCATCGAAATACTGGTGTTCACCGTCGCTGAATAGGTGCGATAAACCTCGTTGTTGTCCAGGTAAACGATGATTGCCGATATCGGAAGCCCTGAAACCGCCTTGGCGGTCACCTGTACCGGCGAAGAAACGGTCGAGCCATTGAGCGGACTGCTGATGGTTATCGACGGCGCACTGATTGTCAGCGCCTTGGTCGTCGTTGCGCTCAGCCCGTAGTTGTCCGTCACCGTGGCGCTCACCGTGTAATTGCCGGCCTGGCTGTAAACGTGGGAAGCATTCGGACCGGACGAAGTCGCGCCGTCGCCCCAGTTAATGGTGGACGAGGAGATGGTACCGCCGCTGTTGGGGTCGGTGGAACCGGAGGTGGACGCAGTGATTGTTGCCGGCGCAACGGCGCTCGTGCTCGACAATGTGAGTGCTGCATTCGGCGACAGCGAAGCCACCGAGATGTTTGCCTGCGCCTGCATCAGCGCCCCGGTGCTGTCCCAGGCATTGATGACGACCAGGTGGGCGCCCGAACTCAGAGAGAGGGTCGTGCTCAGCGACCCCGAGTAAGTCCGGTATACCTCGTTGTAGTCAACATAGGCGATCATGGCCGAGATTGGGTTGGCTGACACTGCGTAGCCGCTCAGCGTCATCGGGGAGCTCACGGTCGCGCCGTTACTGGGCGTCATGTGCACGCCCGGCGTGTAGGAGAACGTCACCGGACCTGAGATCTGGTTGCGCATCGACGGTTTGCCCACCGCCTTCACGTACAGCGTGTAGGTGCTTCCTACTGCCGGGGTGTAAGAGGCAAGATCAAGCTGCCGTGTCCCCACCGCGAAATCGCCCAGCGACATCAGGTTCTGGCCATCGGTCGAGATGAACACGGTGTAGTGATCCAGGGTGCTCTCGTCGCCGCTGATGTTCCACTTCAACGTGGTGTTCGACATGCCGCCGCTCACCGCAAGGCAATTGTCGATGCCGGTCTCTAGCTCCGTTCCTTCCTCGTAGTCATCCCAAGTCACCATTTGGATGGCGCCAAGCTGGCTGGAACTGTTGTACATGGAGTTGGCCTTGGCGAAGGTCTGCAGCCACGTCTGCCCGCACTGCTGGCTCATTACGCGGTTTCCCGACCATGACGCCAGGGTATCGTTGAACCCCTTGTACATGGCGCCCACGGTCAGCTCGGATGGATACTGCAGGCCCGTGTTGTAGAAGTTGGTGAGATAGTCCAAGCCGTATTGGGAGTTGATGATGACCCACGAATAAGCGCCTGCGCTCAGGGTGTGAGTGAATCCACCGCTGTTCTGGAAGATGAAAATCGGGTTTCCCGGCGTGTTGGCCGCGACGTAGTTCCAATCGACGGTGTAATGCAGGTCGATGTCGAAATTGGTCAGCACCGGCCGGCCATTGATCCGCATGTAGGCGGGGGAGTTGAAATAGGTGTTGGCCGCGTATTGCGTCAGGTTCAGTAGCGCCTGCGTCGCCGTGCAGGTCGGATAGCAGGAGTACCACTCGATGGCGCCCTTGTCGATCATCAACGCGAATGTGAAATTCGGGTGCTGTTGCGCCTCGTTCATGTAGTTCGTGGTTTCGATGTCGTCGCTCGAGTTGCCGGGACCGTACCAGTCGTGGATTACGCCGTCGAAGCCGCGGCTGATCATGTCGTTCACCTGCGCATGCACCACGGCAGGATCGTTGGAGTTGTAGCCGACCTGGACATGGCTTCCGCACAGTGTCCCGGCGCCGGTGGCGGTAGAGCCCGCGGTCATGCAGAACCAGCCCATCAGGTGCGCGTAGATCTTCCCGTCGAAGCCGGGGTAGAGCAGGGTGTGAGTATCCACCTTGCTCACGTTGCCGGCAGCCATGTCGCCATTGCCCGTAGTCGCAAATAGATTCGAGGTGCTGGTGTTGTTGCCAGTCTCAGCGGCCAGCGTGGTTGTGGGCGTGATTTGCAGCGGCGTACTGGCAAAGGCGGTGGACAGGGATAGTCCTACAGCCAGGGCGACGAAGACAGCTGGGCGCATACGGATGTTCTCCGGGAAGCCTGATGGGAAACGGTTCGCGGAGTATCCTGCCGGCGGCCTTAATCCGCATTAATCAGGATTACTTAGTACTGTAGGATTTTTGACCTTAATTTTGTTGTTGGTGCGAGCTGCACCGGAGGAGTGGCGACGACTGCCCCGTCCGAATATCCCAGGGCGCCGGCTAGGCGGCTTACTTTTTACATTGTCGAATGGGTGTCAGCGAGAGGCCGCCCGCGTGATCGCCGGCGAGGCATATTTTCCAGTCAATGCATTCCAGCGAATGCTGAGCATTTCCCCGAACATGCGTATGCCGTCGCTGAACGGGTTGATTTTCGAGGCGCCTGCGTGCCCCCATTCCACCGGAATTTCGGCGACGCGCAATCCGTAGGTGTGTGCCAGGAACAGCAACTCGGGATCGAACCCCCAGCGCTCGATCCTTTGCGCCGAAAAAATCAGCCGCGCGGCCTGGCGGGTAAAGGCTTTGAATCCACACTGCGTGTCTTTGTAGTCGAGGCCAAGGACGAGGCGCAGCAGCAGGTTATAAACCCGGCCGAAAAGTTGCCGCACCAGCGATTGCCGCTGGGTCTGCACCTCGGATTGGAGCCAGCGCGAACCGATCGCAACCTCGGCGCCGTTTTCAATAGCGGCAATCAATTTTTGCGCCTCCGAAATCGGCGAGGACAGGTCCGCGTCGCTGAACAGCAGCACGTCACCATGTGCATGCATCATTCCGTTGCGGACACTGTATCCCTTGCCGCGGTTGCCGGGATTTTGCACCAATTGAACGATGCCGTGGCTGCGCGCGAACTCCCGCACCACGTCCGCAGTACCGTCGGTGGAACCGTCATCGACGACGATGATTTCCGCCTGCCAGTGCTGCTGCGACACGTAGGCCAGCACTTTCTCAAGAGTGGGCGCGAGTCGCTCGCTCTCATTGAAGGCGGGGAAAATAAGGCTGTAGATCGACATCAGCAGTACCACTATACTATCGCTGATCGGAGCGGCGTGCCGGTTACTTCCGTGGATTCCCCCGGATTTTCCTGCTGCAATTCCGCTATGAGCAGCGCTTGGCCGCAGGGTGTCGTGGTACCCTGAAGAAGGAAATTCCACTCAAAGTCTTCGTCCCCCGGATGGAGCAAGAATTCATGAGGATCACGGTTGTCGGATCCGGCTACGTAGGATTAGTCGCTTCCGCCTGCTTTGCAGAACTCGGACACGAAGTCATTTCGGTTGACAACGATGCGCAAAAGACCGCGAAGCTGCAGCGTGGGGAGATTCCGATTCACGAGCAGTTCCTGCCCGAATTGCTGGCCCGGCACCGCAACGGCCGCGTGTGTTTCTCCAGCGACCTGGCGAAAGCGGTGGAAGTAACCGACGCCATTTTCATCGCCGTCGGCACGCCCCAGGGAGGCGACGGATACGCCGACCTGTCGTACGTGGAGTCGGTCACGCGCGAGCTGGCGCGCTCGATCAAAGGCTACAAGCTGATCGTGGAGAAGAGCACGGTCCCGGTGTTTACCCACGACTGGGTGCGCAAGGTGATGTTGTTGAACGGAGCGCGCGCCGACTCATTCGACGTCGCCTCCAACCCGGAATTTCTGCGGGAAGGCACCGCGGTCAGCGACTTCATGTATCCCGACCGGATCGTGATCGGCGCGGATACCCCACGCGCGGCCGCCATGTTGCGCGAGATTTATGCGCCGTTGACGACGGGCGAATACTACAGCAAAGGCAATCCGATTCCTGCCCCCGACAACGCCCAGCTTCCGCCCCGTCTGATTGAAACCAGCGCCAAGAGCGCCGAACTCATCAAGCACGCTTGTAACGCATTCCTGGCCACGAAGATTTCCTTCATCAATGCGGTCGCCAACATGTGCGAGTCGGTGGGTGCCGACGTGCGCCAGGTGTGCGACGGCATCGGCGCCGATTCCCGCATCGGGCACCGTTTTCTGAATCCGGGCATCGGCTACGGGGGTTCTTGCTTCCCCAAGGACCTGATGGCATTCCGGGCGGTGGCGCGCGAGTGCGGATACGATTTTCGGCTCCTGGATGAAGTGATCAATATCAATGAAGACCAGCGCCACCGTTTCCTGCGCAAGGTGCGCAAGGCTCTCTGGACTCTGCGCGGAAAGCGTCTGGGAATACTGGGATTGGCATTCAAGGGCGGGACCGACGACATCCGGGAGTCCCCCGCGATCGCGATCGCCGAGATGCTGCTGAAAGAGGGCTGCACAATCCAGGTTTACGATCCCGCCGCGATGCAGAGCGCGCGACAGGTCTTACCAGCTTCCGGCGTCACCTATACCGACTCGGCTTACGACGCGGCCAAGGCAGCCGACGCCTTGCTGATTTTGACCGACTGGGCCGAGTTTGGCTCCCTGGACCTGGGACTCATTCGTAGCGCTCTTGCCTATCCCATCATCGTGGATGGCCGCAACCTGTACGACCCGGCCACCATGGCGTCGCGGGGTTTTCAGTATTACAGCGTGGGACGGGCTGATGTTGAACCGGCCTCACGACCGGCAGCCGCAACCATGGACTGAAGGCGAAGAAGGTGGCCAGGCTCCGGACTTTTGTCGAGTTTGCTGACGGCCAAGTCGATAAATCATCACCCAACAGCATCTTCTCGCAATGCTAGAATCCTGAAAGTTGTCCCTGCAGAGGAGCTGAATGCCCACCACCGCCGCCGTCCGTACTCCTGACCAGTTCCTGTCCAAAATCGAGGCCCGCACCGCGAAGATCGGCGTCATCGGTCTCGGCTATGTTGGCCTGCCGCTGGTACTTCTTTTTTCCGAGCAGAAGTTCGCCATCACCGGCTTCGACGTCGACCAGGGCAAGGTGGAAACGCTGAACAAGGGCGGTTCTTACATCGTCCGCATTGAGGCGGCGCACATCCAGTCGGCGCGTGCGAACGGGTTTGACCCGACCTGCGATTTTACGCATATCGCCGACATGGATGCGGTCATCATCTGCGTGCCCACGCCGCTGGACGAGTTTCGCCAGCCGGACATGAGCTACATCATCAATACGGCGGAGTCGATTGCGCCGCACATTCATCCCGGCCAGCTCATCATCCTGGAGAGCACGACGTATCCGGGGACCACCGAAGAGGTGCTGGTCCCGATCCTGGAGAAGGGAAACCGGCATGCGCTGAAAGCGGCGCGCAATGGGCAATCCGGGGATGACATGTTTTACGTCGCCTTCTCCCCGGAGCGCGAAGATCCCGGACGCACCGATATCGAGCGCCATGACATTCCGAAAGTCGTGGGCGGGCTGGACAGCACGGCGGGCGAGCTTTCGGCAGCGGTTTACGGCGCCATCTTCCGGCGCACGGTCCGTGTTTCCACTCCCGCGGTGGCGGAGATGACCAAGCTGCTGGAGAACATTTACCGCTGCGTGAACATCGCCATGGTGAACGAACTCAAGCTGCTCTGCCTGCGCATGGGAGTGGACATCTGGGAAGTCATCGAGGCGGCCAAGACGAAGCCGTTCGGATTCCAGGCGTTTTATCCGGGTCCGGGGCTGGGCGGCCACTGCATTCCGGTCGATCCCTACTATCTCTCATGGAAGGCGAAGGAATACGACTTCCAGACGCGCTTCATCGAGTTGGCCGGCGATGTGAACAGCGCCATGCCTTACCACGTTGTGGCGTCGGTTTCGGCGGCGCTGAACCGGCACAAGAAAGCGCTGAATGGCGCCGAGGTGCTGGTGCTGGGCGTCGCCTACAAGAAGGACATCGACGATCTGCGCGAATCGCCGTCGCTCACCATCATCGAGTTGTTGCAGCGCGAGGGAGCGGCGGTTTCCTATAACGATCCGTATTTCTCCTTCGTCGGCAAAGGACGGAAATACGACTTGCAGATGAAAAATACGCCGCTGGAAAATCTCGGCCAGTACGACTGCGTGCTCATCGTCACCGACCACTCTGACTACGACTATGCCCGCATTGTGCGCGAATCGAAGCTGGTGGTGGACAGCCGCAACGCGACCCGCGGCCTCCAGGGAAACAATATCGTTCGCTGCTGACCTGCCCATATCACGATGGCACTCTACTTAATTACCGGAATCGCCGGCTTCATCGGATCGTCGCTGGCACACGCCCTGCTGGACCGTGGCGAGCGCGTGCGCGGCATCGACAACTTGAGCACCGGAAATGCCGCCAATGTCGCCGATATTGGTTCGCGCATCGAGTTCATCGAGGCTGACCTGAACCACCCCGCCGCCGTCGCACAGGCATGTCGTGACGTCGACTACGTGCTGCACCAGGCCGCCATTCCCTCCGTGCCCAGGTCCGTCAAGGACCCCATGGAGAGCAACCGGGCCAACATAGACGCCACCGTCAGCCTGCTGGTGGCGGCGCGCGACGCGCGGGTGAAGCGCGTTGTATATGCCTCTTCGTCCTCGCTTTACGGCGACACGCCGACCCTGCCCAAGCACGAAGGCATGCTGCCCGCGCCCATCTCTCCCTATGCGGTGGCCAAGCTCGCCGGTGAATACTACATGGCGTCGTTCTACCGGGTCTATGGCATGGAAACGGTGGCCCTGAGATACTTCAATGTTTTCGGACCGCGCCAGGACCCTACGTCGCAATATTCGGGGGTGATGGCCAAGTTCATCTCCTCGATGCTGCGTGGCGAGCAGCCGACCATCTACGGCGACGGGGAGCAAAGCCGGGATTTCACCTTCGTCGAAAATGTCGTTGACGCCAACCTGCGAGCTTGCATCGCCTCGCCGCAACAGGTTGCCGGACGAGCCTTCAACGCGGCTACCGGCCGCCGCGTCACGATCAACGAAATGTATGGGGAGCTGCAGAAGCTGACCGGCTACTCTGGACCCGCCGAATACGGGCCGGAACGCGTCGGCGACATCAAGCACTCGCACGCGGACATTTCGCGCATTCAGGCGGCGATCGGTTACAAGCCGGTGGTTACGTTTCAAGAAGGCCTGCGCCGCACCGTGGAGTGGTACCGCACGCAAGCAGTGGCCGCCGCGCGGTAACCGGGAGCAGCGATTGGTAAGAACGGCTTAGCCCGGCGTGGGATTTGATTCCGTAACCGAGCTGGTCTCGTCGCTGACCTGATCGCGGAAGTAGCGCAAGGTACGTTCCAACCCTTCCTGCAACGATACTTTTGGCTCCCAGCCGAGCAGCCTTTTGGCTTTGCTAATGTCTGGACAGCGTTGCTTCGGGTCGTCTTGGGGCAGCGGTTTAAACACGATAGGCGCGTCGGAACCCGTCAGTGACTTCACCCGTTGGGCAAAGTCCAGAATAGTGATTTCGTTTGGATTGCCTATATTTACCGGATGATGTTCGTCGCTCTGCATCAGGCGGTAGATGCCTTCGATCAAGTCCGAAACGTAGCAGAAGCTGCGCGTCTGTGACCCATCCCCATACACCGTGATTGGTTTTCCGGTGAGCGCCTGGTAGAGGAAGTTGGGCAAAGCGCGTCCGTCGTTCAGCCGCATTCGCGGGCCATAAGTGTTAAAGATGCGAACGATTCTTGTGTCCACTCCGCGTGACCGGTGGAAGGCCATGGTCAAGGCTTCAGAAAAGCGCTTCGCTTCGTCATAAACGCTGCGCGGGCCGACCGGATTGACGTGTCCCCAATAGGACTCCGGCTGCGGGCTGATTTCGGGATCGCCGTAGCACTCCGAGGTGGAGGCGTTCAGGAACTTGGCCTCCTTTTCCTCCGCCAATCGTAGGGCGTGGTACGTTCCGGAGGAACCGACTTGCAGGGTTTCAATCGGCAGGCGCAGGTAATCCGGGGGACTGGCCGGCGACGCGAAGTGCAGCACATAGTCAAGCGTGCCGGGATAGGCCAGTCCGGAACTGCAATCGGCCCGAACAAATTCCAAGCGTTCATTGTTTTCCAGCTGCCGGATATTGCTCCTAGCCCCAGTCGATTCATTGTCCACGCATACCACTTCCCAGCCGTGACTCAGGAGTTTTTCACAAAGATGCGAACCGAGAAAACCAGCGCCACCTGTCACCAATGCCTTCATCCGGACTCCATGAGAGACGATGTGCTCCCCGCGAGTGTATCGAGCGCTCCCCGGGGTTGGCAATTTGAGGAGTTCTTGTAAACTTGCGTTTCCTATTCATCGCCAAGGTGGCCTCATGAAATCTGTTTTGGTGACCGGCTCTTCGGGCTTGATTGGGTCGGAATGTGTTAGCTATTTCGATCGCCTCGACTGGCACGTTCACGGTATTGATAACAACATGCGCATGTCTTTTTTCGGGCCGGATGGCGATACCTCATGGAACCTGAAGCGCCTGCTCAACACGACCCACAATTTCGAGCATCACGAACTCGACATCCGCGAGCGTGAGCGCATTCTCGGCTTAGTCAGGCAATTCCGTCCGAACCTGCTGATCCATTGCGCGGCGCAGCCGTCCCATGATCTCGCCAAGGACCGGCCCTTCGATGACTTTGAAATCAATGCTACCGGCACACTCAACTTATTGGAAGCAGCCCGCCACTATTGCCCCGAATCGCCTTTCATTTTCATGAGCACCAATAAGGTCTACGGTGACGCGCCCAATGAACTGCCCCTGCAGGAACTGGAAACTCGCTGGGACTACGCACAGCCGGAAAACTACAACGGAATCAGCGAGTCCTGCCGCATCGATGCCACCCTGCATAGCTTGTTCGGCGCCTCGAAAGCGGCGGCTGACCTCGTTGTCCAGGAATATGGACGTTACTTCAACATGCCCACGGTGTGCTTCCGAGGCGGCTGCCTGACAGGACCGCATCACTCCGGCGCTGAACTGCACGGCTTTCTCGCTTACCTGGCGCGCTGCTTCCACGAAGACCGCACCTACCGCATTTACGGTTACAAGGGCAAGCAGGTGCGCGACAACATTCATTCGCGGGACGTCTGCGATGCTTTCTATGCCTTTTACGAATCGCCGCGCTGTGCGGCGGTGTACAACCTGGGCGGTGGACGTAGCAATTCGATTTCAATTCTCGAAGCCATCGGCCGTATGGGAGACTTGCTTGGGAAGACCCTGAAAACCGAGTATGTCGACAAGAACCGCGTCGGCGACCACATCTGCTACATCAGCGACCTGCGGCGGTTCCAGTCCGATTATCCCAACTGGCGCATCCGCGTGTCACTCGAAGAAATCTTGCATCAATTCATGAGTTTGCGCTCCGCAGCCACAGTGTGAACGTCTTGGTGTTTGAGACTGCGTCGCGCGCCCTGCACACCAGGCCTGCATCCCACGGTCCCATCTTCGGCATCTCAGCAACGCGAGTAGCACGTTTGTGCCAGGATGCCGCAAACATCACGCGGATTGCGGTTTTTGTGCTAAGGTGCCTAACCGGCCCAGCCACGAAACATCGCCGGTAAGGCTCCTCTCGGTCAGCGAAATCGATGGAGTTTGAAAATCAGATGCGCTTGGTGTCGGTCGATGAAATCCGAGGGAATTCCGTCGCCAGCTGTCGGCCGGCAAATTGATTTCTTTAAGCCTTTCGCCTTTATGAGCCTGAGGTGGCAGTCTGTTATAGGTTGGATTTATTTTGTCGTCCCGGTGATGATCTGGACGGCGTGTGAGCCTTTGGGGACGACGATTCATCCGTCGGCGCCGCACTACGATGCGCGTGCTGCGGTTGCGACGGCCATTCGACAGGAGAATGCAAAACCAGGATCCACGGAGTGGGTCCTTACCGACGTCTCGTTAGAGCATGAAATTGAGGGTTATGCGTCAGCGGCGAGCGTCAATCGTGGCGAGGACATCCAGATATTCGTAAATACGGCCGAGCCGAGCTACCTGATCGAGATTTTCCGGATGGGTTGGTACGGCGGCGCCGGCGGGCGAAGAGTGATGGAGCCAACCATCCGCGCCGGGAAAGTCCAGCCTAAACCGCAATTTGATCCCCACACGCGGCTGGTGGAGTGTGACTGGAAAGATCCGTTCGTATTGCACATCCCGCATAGCTCCGACCCTACGGATTGGGCCAGCGGCATCTATCTCGCAAAATTAACCGGGCTGAGCAGCGGCAAGCAAAGCTACGTCGTGTTCGTCGTTCGCGACGACGCGCGCGCCTCCGATCTCTTATTTCAGTCGAGCGTTACTACGTTTCAAGCCTATAACGAGTGGGGTGGTTTTTCTCTTTACAGCAAGCCGCGCGCGTACCAAATCTCTTTTGACCGTCCCTACGGTCAAAAACGCGGCAGCGCGGGAGAGTTCCTGGGCATACGGCATTTCGAATACAACATGCTGCGCTTCCTGGAACGTGAAGGTTACGACGTCACCTACACCACCGATGTCGATACCCACGCTCGCGGCGAACTGCTCTTGAATCACAAAGCGTTTCTCTCGGTTGGCCACGATGAATACTGGTCATGGCAGATGCGGGACCACGTCGAAAGCGCGCGCGATCAAGGTGTCAGCCTGGGATTTTTTGGGGCCAACGTGTCCTATTTTCAAATTCGACTCGAGCCCAGCCGGATTACCGGTGCGCCCGATCGCACGATCGTGTGCTACAAAAGCTGGAGCCTGGATCCCATGAGTCGCTCGTCGGACCCGGAACTGGCACGGCGGACTACCATACTGTTCCGCAACTTCCGCGTCAGACGTCCGGAGGACGCGATGGTAGGCGTCATGTACTATCACTCGCCAGTTCACGGGGACGTGGTGGTTGAGGATGCTTCCCACTGGGCGTTTGAGGGCACGGGGCTGCACAACGGGGATCACATTCAGGGTTTATTGGGCTATGAAGCCGACCGCGTATACGGCAACGCGCCGCAAGGGACGCAACGCATTGCCCATTCGCCCTACCGGTCGCGCGGAACCGCCGCGTACTCGGACATGACCGTATGGTCCGCGTCCAACGCGCCCACCGTCTTTGCTACTGGCTCCATGAATTGGAACCTCGGGCTTGACGAATATCGCGCTCCTGACGAGCCGGAGCATGTTCCTGTTAGCCCCGCGGCGCAGCAGATTACCCGCAACGTGCTCCACAGATTCGGAGCTGATCCGAAGCCGGACTGAGAACCACATTTTTCAAAGCCTTCTTTACTTCATGCGAAAATGCCTGGGTCTCCATTCTTGGCTCGACTCTGTCCCCAACGTGGAAATTGGGTACCGATCTGTGTAGCTTTGTGGCACAGTGTCGTGCAGTGCAATTCAACATGCTTTAAGCCGAATGGATTCGCGAACGCCGGAGTGTGCAACTTGCCGCTACAATCCGTAACCAGCGGTCGAGTGCCGTGGGCACAAGCGACCAGATGAGATCGGCTGCGTTTTTCTTCGGCGTTCCGGTTGCTATTGCCTTGCTCCTGCTCATCGGGTGCGGTTCAGGCGGTTCCGGTGCGCAAGCCCCGGCCGCCGCTCCGGCAGCCAACCAGATTGCAGGGGCCGCACAATACATATGGTTTGCAGCGCCTTCACCGGACACCAATTTCCCGCGTTATTTCCGCAAGACATTCACGGTGAACTCGGTACCGGCGCAATCCACCCTCTACGTTGTCGGCCCGTACAATTTCGACGTTTATGTGAACGGTGCTCTGGTCAATCACGTTCTGCTCGGCGGTCCAAGACTGCTGCACGACCGGCCGGTCACAGTTGCCAACGTCAGTTCCAATCTGCACCAGGGGCTCAACGCGGTTGCCATTTCGGCGTCCGCAGGCGAAGCCATTGCCGCCAGCTTGATGTCAGCTGGGCAGGGAGTCGAGGCCCCTGCCTTGCTGGTTTCCGAGGGCAGTTGGAAAGCATCGACTACCGCCGCGGCAGGCTGGGAGCAGACGGCATTCGATGACAGCAGCTGGAATACGGCGCAGGCCCTGGGAGGCCTGGAAGCAGATTGGCACCGCTTCCAAGGCAATTACGACGTCCGTATGTACCAATGGCCGGGATATCAAGGATTGGCGGCGCAGCTCAACCATGCGCAGCTGGACCCTGTCCAGGTGAGCGCCCTGTCGCAGCAATCGGCGATTCTCGATTTCGGCAAGGAGATTTCCGGGCGGCTGAAGATTACGTCATCGGCCTCCATCCCGGTGACAGTACACGTCAATCTCGGTGAGTCGTTGCAGGAGGCGACACCGGATCTTTCGTTCTTGAGCACTGTCGACATCTTCGTGCCGCCCTTGGCGACGGTGCCAGGTCCGATGACCGCATACCGGTATGCGCAAATCGCGGTCGATGCTCCGCAGAGCCTGTCGGCCGTGCACGTCACAAGCGATGTGGTCTTCCGCGATGTTCCGCGGAAGGGCACATTCCAATCCTCCGACGCGACCATCAACACGATTTGGGAAACCAGCGTCTACACGGCGCAATTGGGATTGCAGGCGACATTCTGGGATGCGCCCAAGCGGGACCGAAATCCGTTCTCGGGAGACATGTTCGTTTCCGCGCGCACCACGCAGGCCGCCTTCGGCAGCTTGCCGATTGTTCGCGACACCTTGACGGAATTGCTGCGGCGAGTGACCGCGTCGGTGAACGATTTCACCAGCACCGACATCAATAACATCCCGGGTTACAACGCGTACTGGGTCCTGGACTTGGCCGATGAATACCAGTTTTCCGGAGACATTACTTACCTTCGCGGCACCCGGGACAACCTGGTGCAGGTTCTGGGCGTAATGGCCTCCGAGGTGAATGGGGCGAACCTGTTCGATCCGGCCCTCACCCCGGGCGCAACGATATTCGCGGATTGGACGCTGGTGCAGTTCGGCGCCAAAACCGTTCCCGACGCCGTGAAGATCACAACTTTCAGTTATTACAACGCATTCGTGGCAGGCGCCAGACTGCTGCGAGCGCTCGGAGAGGATGCCCTGGCGGGCAGCTACGAGCAGAAGGCGGGCGCGATTCGCGCCGCTGCATTGTCCGCGTACCTGGACACGACCACCGGCACGTTCGGCACCATCATGCAGACCAACGCAATGGCCGTATTTGCCGGCATCGCGGATCAAAATGCCACCTCCCGCATTTACGACCAGGTGCTCAGCAAACCGCCGCAGCTTCCCGTGTCCCCTTACTTCAATTACTTCGTGCTCAGCGCGATGGCGCAAGCCGGACATCGTGTCGAAGCGCTGGCCCTGATGCGTCAGTACTGGGGCGGAATGGTCAACTTGGGAGCGACCAGCTTTTTTGAGGTCTATGATCCGTCATGCGCCAGCGCAACCCAGTATCATTCCTGCCTGGTGGCTCTGGTAAACTCGTTCGCCGATCAAGGCAGTAACCGCCTGTTCGTCAGCCTCGCACACGCCTGGTCCAGCGGCCCTGCGGCCTGGCTTCATCAGCAGGTATTGGGCATTAACCCGTTAAATCCAGGATTCTCTTCCGTCATGATCCGCCCGGACATCGCCGGGCTGCAGTGGGCAAAGGGAACGGAATCGACGCCCAACGGAACGATCTCGGTCGATATTCAACCCGGAGGCACGGCCGTTGTGCTCGATGTTCCGGCGGCCGTCGATGCCTGGGTATCGATGCCAACGCCAAGCGGCAGCGCCAACGTGTCCGTCAACGGCTCGACCATCGTAGGCACACTCACCGAAAACGGCGCCAGGACGATGATCCACCTGCCCCAAGGTGGACATTTCGTTCTGCAAAGCATGTGAAGGGGAATCAACGAGCCTGGGGCTGGGCGGCAATAGCGGTTAATGCAGAATGATTGGCCGCCACATCCTTTAATGCTGCTGCCATGGCGGGGATCCAGCGGCTGAGGCTGTAATGCTCCAGGACGACCCGCCGACCCTCCTGGCCCATGCTGCCACGCAGCGGTTCGGCTTCGATGATGGCCATCATCGCGTCGACCCATTCTTTGTGGGTGGCGGCGCCATAGCCCACCTGCCCCCGGCGCAGCACGTCTACGTTCATCCCGATCGGAGTGACCACGACGGGAACGCCACAGGCCATATAGAGAAGCATTTTGTAGCTGCACTTGCCGAGCGACCACTCGCTGTTGTCGAGCGGCATAAGTCCCAACGTCATGTCCTGCAAAGCGGTTGCTTCCGTGGCCTGCGACCAGGGAATGAATTCGATTCGCTCGGCGGGTATGTGCGGCAGCGACGGCGAGGCATCGGAAATGATCCGGAAGACGGCGCCCGGAACCTTTTGCAAAACCTCCGCGACCGCCGCGGCAAGCTCCTTGAAATAGACGAAGCCGCCGCGTGTGCCTGACCAGCCAATCACCACCCGACCGCGAGGCGGCGAGGCAATCGGTCTGAAACGGCTGGTGTCAACCGGTGTCGGCACGATGCGCACGCGATCGCACCACTGGCGAAACCAATCCGCTATGTAGCTGTTCCCGCAAATGATGGCGTCGCTGCACTGCGCGAGACGGCGCGCGAAGTGACCGCCGCGGTAAAGCCAGATGGCGTCGTCGACATCGAGCACGCGAGGACGGCGGGTAAACCGCTCCCAGGTGAAAAAGCTGGAGAGCATTTCACGCTGTAACAGGACAACGTCGGAATCCCGATCGGAAGCGACGTCGTACCCCCGTTTCAGCAGATGGGCCACGCCCCAGAACGGCCG
>DASSIZ010000022.1 GCA_035691485.1 Terriglobales bacterium | reverse complement strand
CCGGGAACGCTGAGGTCGTCGGTGTATTTGCCGTGCCCGGTGGTCTTGTCCGCCGCGTCAACAAAAGCAACCGGCTTCCCGATGGTGGTGAATTCGCTCATGAGCCGCTCTTCCGCGGATCCATGTCGATACCCGCTTCCTCCGGATCGCGCACGATGGCGATGTTGGCGTCAATCGCTCGCTGGCGCATGGGGATGATCTCCCGGTACTCGGGAGAGTCATACCATTTTTGCGCCGCGGCAAAGTTGGGATACGCGATAATCACGGTGCGCACAAACGGCCACTCGCCGTCCCGCACGTCCGGAGTCTTGTCCACCGCCACGTATTTTCCGCCGTAGCGTTCGACGATCGGGTAGACGCGCACGGCATATTCGCGAAAGGCTTCCAGGTCTTTAACTTTCTTAATTGTGACCACCACGTAGGTCATCGGCTCACCGCGTCTCTGCCCTTGCGCTCCGCATCGATGGCGGCCTTGATCGCCTGGAACATCTGCATGTAGCCGGTGCAGCGGCACAAATTGCCGCTCAGCGCATGGCGAATATCCTCTTCCGACGGATCCGGATTTTCCGCCAGCAGGTGATCCACGGTCATCATGAAGCCGGGCGTACAGTATCCGCACTGCGCTCCGCCCCAATCGCCGTAAGCCTTCTGGATCGCCGCCAGCGAGCCATGCTCGGCGATTCCTTCCACCGTCGTGATCTCCTGCTCCTGGCACGATGCGGCCAGCAGCGTGCACGCCAGCACCGGCACACCATCCAACTGCACCGTGCACGCGCCGCAGGAGGAATCGTCGCAGCCGCGCTTCGACCCAGTGAGCCCCAGGTCCACCCGCAGCACGTCGAGCAGCAGCCGGTTGGGCTCGCTGGCGAGCTCGTGCACGCGGCCGTTAATCTTGAGGGTGACGAGTTCCTTCTTCATTGGCAAACATTCGGCATTCAGCAGTCAGCATTCAGCCATCCACGTTGTTCCCAATCCCGGCGCTGAATGCTGAGTGCTGATGGCTGGGTGCTTAGTACGTCGGCACGCTTGCATCCACCTCGCGCGACCAGCGATCGATGCCGCCGCGCATCGACTGCACTTTTTCGAAGCCCTGCTGCCGCAGCCAATTGGTCACGTTCAGCGAGCGTACCCCGTGATGACACAGGACCACGATGTGAGCGTCCGGATCAAGTTCCTGGCTCGCACGCATGGGAACCTCTCCCATCGGCATGTGCAATGCTCCTTCAATCCGCGCCATCTGCAGCTCCACCGGTTCGCGCACGTCGAGCAGCACAGGAGGCTCAGGGCTGTCCAGCTTTCGCCTGACTTCTCCGGGTGTAATTTCAAATTCCATAACGGTTTTTGGCTGAAAGCTGATTGCAAACAGCTGACAGCTACTTCCCTTTCCACACTGGCGCGCGCTTCTCCATGAATGCCCGGATTCCCTCGCGCGCGTCTTCCAGCTCCATCAGCTCTTCCAGGTAGATCTTCTCCGCGCGCATCAGTCCCTTTTCGACGTGCATGGCGTCCCACGCGTAAAGCGCTTTCTTGGTTATCGCCAGCGCTGCGGAACTCAGCTTCGTTATGCGTTCCGCGGTCTCATCCACCAGCTCCGACAATTCATCATCGGCAACAGCCTCATTGGCCAGCCCGATGCGCATTGCCTCTTCGCCGCTGATCCGCCGCCCGGTCAGGATCAGGTCCGAGGCGCGTTTCTGCCCCACAATTCCGGCCAGCACTACGGCTGCGACTGGCGGAAAGCAGCCCAGGGAAATTTCAGGAAAACCCCAGCTCGCCGTGTCGGTGGTAAACACCAGGTCGCAGACCGCCGCCAGCTCCGCTCCGCCGCCCAGGCAATCCCCGCGCACCGCCGCGACGGTGACTTTGCGGGTGGCGATGATCGCCCGGATCACGGAGTGAAACTTCACCAGCATGTCGCGGACTTTGTCCGGGGTGTGGGCGGCTACGTCCACGCCCGCGGAAAACGCGCGATCTCCACCCGCCAGCACCACGCCCGCGATCTCCGGCCGCGCTTCGATTTCCTCGAATGCGACCAGCAGCTCATCCATCATCGAGAGGTCGATCACATTCACCGGCGGGTTCGCCAGGATGATGCGCGCCACCGGCGCCTGCATCGAAACCATGAGCCGGTCGTAATTGAAATTCCTGGCGGTCGCCATGGTGCATCCTTCTCGCACGTTTCACGTTACCGAGTGCCACCAGAACCTGTGCAACGTGAAACCTGAAACGCGAAAGCTGTTTACTTTCGTCCAGAATCGCGGACGGCTCACGCGCTTATAGATTTATCGCCGACTTCCTCGGCTCCGCGATCGTCTCCAGCGGGTCGCGCGCGCCGGCCTTTTCGGCAATCCAGTTCTTCTCATTATTGATGATGTCCACCAGCAACTGCTTGTCCGACGGGGTGGGCATGAAGGAGTCAATCTGCTGCTCGTACACCTTGTCTTCCATCGCCTCGCCGGTCTGGGGATGGAACTTCTGCCTCGCCCAGCGGCCAATGGCGCGATTGAACTTGATGTCCGGCGTATAAAGCGGCTCGGCTTGTGCCGGCAAATATTTGTTGATGCGCTCGATCAGTCCTCCCACCTCGTCGCGATACAGGTTGCGGTTGTAGTCGTTGAGGTCGTCGAGATCGGGTTCCTGCCCATTCTTGGGCTCGTCGTAGCGTCCCTTGATTCCCCACACGTACGCCCAATGCGCCGAGGAGGAATGGTCCGTGCCGAACAGGTCATAGGAGCCCGAAATCCACTTGTTCAGATATTTCTGGATCAGCCACGCCGGCACCTTCCCGGCCTTCACCACGCGCGCCAGGCCGTCGTTGCCGGTGCCCATGTGGAACGCTTCTTCACGCAGCATGTAAGACATGGACCGTCCCAGCGGCGCGAAGGCGGAGAACTTCAGCATCTGCAACTGGAACTTGCCGTCGCGATCGACGAAATCCGTGTAGGTGAAAAAGTCCATCCAGTTGTCGACGTCGACGTTAAAGGCGCCGAGCAAGCGCTTGTTCTCGAAGGCGCGGCGCTCCAGCATCTTCTGCGCCTCGACTTTGCCGGAGTGGCCGAAGTGGTCCACCAGCAGCGCGCACATCTGCCAGCCGTGACGCATCTCCTCGATCCACACCCGCAGCAGCGCCTTGCGGTCGTAATCGGTGGGCGCGGTCTCGTACAGATACCGCTGCTGCTCGACGCTGGCGAACTCGGTGTCGCCCTGGTAGACGATCAGGTTCATCAGCGCATCGCGCATCTGCTGGGTCGGGATCTGGCGCAGGTTTTCCCACTTGCGGCGTCCCTTGTAGTGGCCAAACTGGATCTCGTCGGTTTCGATCGCGCCGTAGAGCGTGTCGAATTTGAACCCGGCAACCTCGGCCTGGTTGATCCCGATGTCCTTGCGCCACTCGTCGAACAGGCCAATCCAGTCGCTGAACTGGCCGATCTTCAGAACTTTTCCTGGCATTCGAAAAAAACCTCGTCGTTGATCGTTCGTCGTTGGCTGCGGCCGTTCGAAATTTTCGAACGACTAACCACCGCGGCTGAGGACGTCATAGGCTCAACCACACACTCTTCAATTCCGTGTAGTGCTCAATCGCGTGCAAGCCTAATTCACGTCCAAAACCTGACTGCTTGAAGCCGCCGAACGGCAGCGCCGCGTCCATCAGGCCGTAGGTGTTGATCCACACTGTCCCCGCCTTCAGACGGCGAGAGAGCGCGTGCGCTTTCCTGATGTCGCGCGTCCAGATTGCCGCCGCCAGTCCATAGGGGTTGCGGTTTGCCAGTTCCGCCACCTGCTCGACGTCATCGAACGGCAGCGCGGCCAGCACCGGCCCGAAGATCTCTTCCTGCGCGATCTTCATCTCGTTGCGCACGCCGCCAAAGATTGTCGGCTCGATGAAGTAGCCCTTGCCGTTGCCCATCTCAACGCGATTGCCGCCGATCATTACCTGCGCGCCCTCGCTCTTGCCGGCCTCGATGTATCCCAGCACTGTCTTCATCTGCTGCTCGCTGACAATCGCGCCCAGGCGGGTCTTGGGATCCAGTGGATCGCCGGGCCGCAGCTTCCTGGTGCGCTCCACCAGCTTGGTCAGGAATTCGTCTTCCACTTTCTTCTCGACGAACAACCTCGACCCGGCGCAGCACACCTCGCCTTTGCCGTAGAAAATTCCGTTGATCGCTCCCTTTACCGCGTTGTCCAAGTCGGAGTCGGCGAAGACGATGTTGGGGGACTTGCCGCCCAGCTCCAGCGTCACCCGTTTCAGCGTCTCGGCGGCCGAGCGCATGATCTCTTTGCCGACCATGGTCGAGCCCGTAAACGCCACCTTGTCCACCTGCGGGTGCTGCACCAGGGCTTTGCCTGTCTGCGGCCCGCCGGTCACGATGTTCAACACGCCGGCCGGCAATCCCGCTTCCAGGCACAATTCCCCGAAACGCAGCGCCGTGAGGGGCGTCTGTTCGGCGGGCTTCAGGACCACCGTATTTCCGCAGGCCAGCGCCGGGCCCAGCTTCCAGCTCGCCAGCAGCAGCGGGAAATTCCAGGCCACAATTGCGCCCACCACGCCCACCGGTTCGCGCAGGGTATAGGTGAAGGCGCTTTCGTTGATGTTGACCGTCTCGCCGTGGATCTTCGTCGCCCAGCCGGCGTAGTAGCGGAAGACATCCGCGACCATCGGCATGTCCACGTAGCGGGATTCGAAAATCGGCTTGCCGTTGTCGAGCGTCTCCAGCTCCGCCAGCTCGTCGATGTGCTTTTCCACCAGCTCGGATATCTTCCAGAGCACGCGCCCGCGCTCGCTGCCCGACATCTTCCGCCACGAACCGCTCATGTCGTCGAAAGCCTTGCGCGCCGCCTGCACCGCCGCATCGACGTCGCTGGCGCTGGCCTCGGCAACCGTGGTCAGCACCTCGCCCGTTGCGGGATTGCAGGTCTCGAATGTCTTGCGGTTTGCCGCATCCCTCCACTCGCCGCCGATGAGCAGCTTTCCAGGCTCGATCTTCGTCTGCATTGCAGTCGTCATAAAGACTCCGCCGCCGGCGCTCGGCAGTCGGCCATCGGGCTGAAACTCGCAACCCGATAGCCGATGGCCGATGGCCGAGAGCTATTTCGCTTTAAATTCCGCCGGCCGCTTCTCCACGTATGCGTTCAGCCCTTCCTTTGCGTCCTGGCTATTGAACAGCAGCGCCTGCAGCTCGCGCTCGACGGCCAGCGCCGACTCCATCGGAATCTCCCATCCCGTCTGGATGGAGCGTTTGATGTTGCCCACCGCCTTGGCGGCCTTGTTGGGCGGGCAGAACTGGCGCGCGTACTCCAGCACGTTCTCCATGAAGTTATCGCGCTCGAAGATGTCGTTGATGATGCCCATCTCCTTGGCCTCTTCAAACGAGAACGTGTTGCCGGTGACGATCAGCTCGATCGCCCTCGACTTGCCGACCAGGCGCGACAGCCGTTGCGTTCCCCCGGTTCCGGGCAGCACCCCGAGGTTGACCTCCGGCAGCCCGATCTTGCCCGCGTCGCGCCGCGCGATGCGCAGGTCGGCGGCCATGGCGATTTCCAGTCCGCCTCCGACGGTGTGTCCGTTGAGCGCGGCGATGACCAGCTTCGGCGTGTGTTCCAGCCGCAGCAGTGTCTCGTTGGCGTGCAGGCAGAAGTAGTACTTGAACGTCGGATCCACGCTGGCCAACATCTTGATGTTGGCGCCGGCGGAGAAAAACTTGTCGCCCGACCCGGTCAGCACGATCACATAGACGTCGTTATCCATGCGCGCCTTCAGGATGGCGTCGTCCAGCTGCCGGTTCATTTCGTAGGTGTAGGTGTTCGCCGGCGGATCGTCCAGCGTGATGATGCCCACGCCGCCGTCGTTGCGGTAGTGAATAAGCGGTTTCGTGCCCTCAGCCGTCTGAGTGGTGCTCGCCATCCTAAAGCTCCTTTTGCTGCTCGCGATCAGTTCAGATATTGGATGACGCGGAGCGCTGCCCGCGTTCAGCCGGTTTCGCTGTCGCCGTGTCCCCCACTGAGACCGGCTTGGAAGTGTTGCTCCCCAGCAGCCCGCGCAGGAAGATGTCGGCCATGGATTTCGCCAGTTCCTGCGGGCCTGCGTCCCGGCGCGGATTGTGCCAGGTGTAAATCCAGTTCATCATGCCGAACAAGCTCACCGCCGCCACCCGCGACGAGATTCCGCCGTTGAAGCCCTTGCCCTTGCTGCGCCGCAGGTCTTCGACCAGCCCGCGAATGATGATGTAGTACTCGCGCTTCATGGCTGCGATCTCGGCGCCCAGCGGTCCGCCCAGCGCCTCGTCCTCGTGCGACAGCACCTTCATGGCCTTCAGGTTGGCGAGGAAGTATTCGAGGTGGTTGTGAATGAAGACCCGGACCCGCTCTTCCGGATCGGTCACATCCTGCAAACGCGCCCGCAGCTGTCCCATGATCGTGCCGAAGGTTTCCTTCTGGATCAGGTAGAGCAGCTTTTCCTTGGATTCAAAGTAGTAGTAGAGCCCGGCCAGCGACATGCCGCTGGCGCGCGACAGGTCGCGCATCGACGCCCCTTCGTAGCCCTTGGTGTAAAAGACATCGGTGGCAAAGCCGAGGATCTCCCCCAGGCGGCGGTCGAAACGGGTTTCGCCATTCTGCTCCCGGCGGAGGCGGGAAGCGCGGCTGCTTTTCCGGGGGGCCATCATCAACTCCGGACTCGAACGGACGTTCGTTATCAATAGTATTGGATGCCTTTTCCCTGTGCAAGATGCTGCCGGATTGCCGCTGCCCAACTCCAGCCGCTTTTGGGAATCGCTGGCCGATTTCGATTGCAATTGCCTCCTTTTCCACACAACGACTCACCTAACATTGCGAATCTAAGCAACCGCCGGCGCTCCCCATCCCATTCCCGGCAAGCGAGGATTTCCATGCCACTGTTCATCCGGGACGTTGAAGAAATTCGCCAGCGCGCCATGCGCAAGATCGAAGAAGGTCCGGTCACCGCATCCTACGGTCTGGACAAAGACCGCGTCATTACCATTCTCAACGAGGCCCTGGCCACCGAGATCGTCTGCGTGCTCCGTTACATGCACCACTACTTCATGGCCACCGGGGTGCACGGCAAGGCTGTCGCCAACGAATTCAAGGAGCACGCCGACGCCGAGCGCGAACACGCCGACCAGATCGCCGAACGCATCTCGCAACTAGGCGGCAAACCCGACTTCAGCCCGCAGACGCTGCTGCAGCGTTCCGCCTCGCAGTACATCGAGGGCGAAACCCTGGCCGACATGATCCGCGAAGACCTGATCGCCGAGCGCGTGGTGATCGAGGTTTACGCCGAGATGATCCGCTTTTTCGGCGACAAGGATCCAACCACCCGCGTCATGGTCGAGGGCATTCTCAAGGATGAGGAAGAGCACGCCACCGACCTCGTCGATCTTCTTTACATCGTGGACCCGCACACCGGCGAGACCGAAGGCGAGGATCCGGGCACACATCCGCTGTCCATGCATCCGGAACAGAACCGTCGCGGCGAGCAGCAGCAGCGCGGCGGAGATGGCCAACGCCAGAAGTCCGGCAGCCAGCAGGGGCGTCAACAACAGCAGGGCCGGGATCAGGGTCGGAGCGGACAGTCTGCACAAGTCCCCGATCTTCACGGGCATCCGGCGCGCAAAGCGCCCGACATCGACGAAATGTTCGAAGAACCCGGCGAGGTGAAAGCCGGCGCAGAAGGCGGGCGCTCGCGCTCCGTGCACGTAACCAGCCCGAACCGCAAGCGGAAAAGAATTGCCTGAACTCAGGTTTCCGAGGTTGCGGTTAGCAAGTGAAACCGCGGATTCATACGGATCTTGGCGGATCTTTCTTCCCATCCGCGTGTATCCGCGCTAATCCGCGGTTGCTTTCTCTTAACCGACAGCCGAAGGGCCGACACCTAGTTCTTGACATTCTCCATCAGCTTCTCGACCGTTGCTTTCTCTTCCGCGTTCAGCGACAGCAGCGGCAAACGGACAGGACCGCCGTAGTAGCCATTCAGGTCCATGGCGTACTTCACGCCGGCAATCGACATCTCGCCGACGACTTTCACGGCCGCTTCGGCGATGCGCTCCTGCTTCTCGCGCGCAACCTTTTCATTCATCTCTTTCCAGGCGGCATAGATCTCGAAACAGGCGGTAGGAGCGGGGCAGGCAAGGGCAAGGATAGCGCCCACGGCGCCGACCGCAAGCGACGGTTCCAGTTTCTGGGCCGCGCCCACCATCACCTGGAAGCCGACTTCCTTCTGCCGCGTCTTGAGCCCGCCGACCACGGCGACCGCGGCGGAGGACGACTGGCCCGAGATCGGTAGGCTGCCGGAACTCGCGGCGGCCTCGGCCGCTTTCTTCATGCGTCCGGTGACCGCCTCCTGGACTTCAGTTACGGCAGCGGTGCGCTTGATGTGACGCGTGTGCGCGACCATCTGCTGCACCTTCTCGATAGATCCGCTGGATTCCTTGATGGCGATGATGTTGGAGTGCTCGGCGAGCTGGATCACCACTTCCGCGGGCATGTCGTAGCCGGTGGCCTGGGGGAAGTTGTAGATGATAATGGGCAGCGGTGAGCGGTCGGCGACGGTGCGATAGAAGGCCAGCATGTTCTGCGGCCGGTTGATCTGCGATTTGTAGTAATGCGGCGTGCGCACCATGGCCGCGTCGTATCCAAGCTTGGCCGCGTACTCGGTCAGGCGCAGGGTTTCGATGGCGGACTCGATCCCGGTTCCGGCGATCATCACTTTGTTCGGGGCAGCCGCTTCCATCGCGGCCTTGAGCACGTCGCGGCGCTCCTGGTCGCTGAGCAGGATGGCTTCGCCGGTCGAGCCCTGCACGACCAGTCCCGCGACCGGCGAGCGCGAGTAGCGGTCAACGTTGGATTCGAGCTTTTTGTAGTACACGTCGCCGTCGGGATAGAACGGCGTGGTGATGGGAGGAAAGATTCCGTGCAAGAGCATGGGGTCCGTTTCCGTTGCGATAGTTTCGAGCTTGCGCCGGCCTTACAAGAATAGCGCGTTCATTCTTCCGTTACCAACTCGCCGGCGACTTTCGCGAGCAATGATTCCAGGACCTTCTCTTTCGTGCGCAGTACCTGGCGGAAGTGAGGTCCAGTATGCGCGATTTCCTGTACCAGGTCGCGCTGGCGCTCCTCGAGCGTTTCGCGCAGCAACTCTCGTTCCTCGGGTGTCAGGTGCAAATCCAACGCGGGCCTCCGGTGCCATGGCCATCAGCGGCAGGGATACAGTGTTCACCGGCATGTCCGCCGGCACTATGACGCTCGTCACCTGGCCTGGTGAGGTAGTGCCGCATGCTTCATGCGGTGACGAAACCGTCGCAGCGTGTGAAGCAGGCCTGAGCCTAGCGCATGGCGGCGTGCTGGGCGTGAAGGGCCTGGAGGGCGCGGACGTTGGTTTGGCCCTGTTGCAGGGCAGCGATGCCGTCGGCGGCGGCACGAGCCGCTGCCAGGGTAGTGATGCACTGCACTTGGTGAGTGACTGCGGCGCGGCGAATGGATTTTTCGTCGAACCAGGGCTCGGCGCCGTGCGGCGTGTTGATGATCAGCTGAATGCGATCACCCTTGAGCAGATCGACCACGTTGGGCCGTCCTTCTTTCACCTTGAAGACGCGCTCGACAATCAGTCCGGCCTCTTCCACAACGAGTGCAGTACCGGTGGTGGCAACCAGCTTGAAGCCGAGGCCCACGAAGCGGCGGGCAATGTCTACCACTTGCGGCTTGTCGCGGTCGGTGACGCTGATAAAGACGGTGCCGCGCGTGGGCAGACGGTTGCCGGCGGCAAGCTGGGCCTTGGCGAAAGCTTCTCCGAAGTTGTCGGCCGTGCCCATGACCTCTCCCGTGGATTTCATCTCAGGGCCGAGCACGGTGTCGACGCCGGGAAACTTCGACCACGGAAACACCGGCGACTTGACGTAGAAGCAAGCACCGGTATCGAGATCGGCGGCGCGCTCGATGTTGGCGGGCAAAAATTCGCGGAGTTTGCGCCCGGTCATAAGGCGCGAGGCAATCTTGGCCAGCGGCACGCCAGTCGCTTTCGAAACATAGGGCACGGTGCGCGAGGCGCGCGGATTCACTTCCAGCACGAAGACCTTGGAATCGCCGTTGTGCTTCTGAATGGCGTACTGCACGTTCATCAGGCCGATGACCTTCAGTGCGCGCGCCAGGCGGAAGGTGTACTCGCGCAAGGTGGCGAGCACTTCGGCGGAAAGATCAACGGAAGGCAGCACGCAGGAGGAATCGCCGCTGTGAATGCCGGCTTCCTCGATGTGCTGCATGATGCCGCCGATCAGCACGTTCCCATCGGCGTCGGCGACCACATCCACGTCCACCTCGACCGCGTTGTCGAGGAAGCGGTCCAGAAGCACCGGCGATTTGTCGGATACCCGCACGGCGTCGCGGATGTAGCGTGAGAGGTCCTCGTACGCGTGCACCACTTCCATCGCGCGACCGCCCAGCACGTAGCTCGGCCGCACGATCAGCGGATAGCCGAGTTCGCGCGCCAGCACCATCGCCTCCTCGGCGGTGTGCGCGATGCGGTTCGGCGGTTGCTTCAGGTGCAGCTTGTCGATCAATTGCTGGAAGCGTTCGCGATCTTCGGCCAGGTCGATCGAATCGGAAGAGGTGCCGATGATCGGCACGCCCGCGGCTTCCAGCGCACGCGCCAACTTCAGCGGCGTCTGGCCGCCGTACTGCACGATCACGCCCGCCGGCTTTTCCTTGTCCATGATTTCCAGCACGTCTTCCAATGTCACCGGTTCGAAATACAGGCGATCCGAGGTGTCATAGTCGGTGGAAACCGTTTCCGGATTGCAATTCACCATGATGGTTTCGAAACCATCCTCGCGCAGCGCCAGCACCGCGTGCACGCAGCAGTAATCGAATTCGATGCCCTGCCCGATGCGGTTGGGGCCGCCACCCAGCACCATGATCTTCTTGCGGTCGGTCGGATCGGCCTCGCACTCTTCCTCGTAGGTCGAATACATGTACGCGGTGGTGGTGGCGAACTCGGCCGCACACGAATCCACGCGCTTGTACACCGGACGCACGTCCAGCGTGTGGCGCAAGTGTCGCACCGCGCGCTCGTCCGATTGCAGCAGGGCCGCGAGCCGCGAATCGGAAAAACCCATGCGTTTCAACTCGCGCATCCGCGCGGCGTCCAGCGCACGCATGCCCCCGGCGCGTACATCGGCTTCGCTGGCGATGATGTCCTCGATCGCCGCAAGGAACCATGGATCGATCTTGCACAGGTCGTGCACGTTTTCCAGCGACAGTCCCGCGCGGAATGCATCGCCAAGGTGGAAGATGCGTTCGGGGCCGGGCTGGCGCAGCTCGCGCTTCAGTGATTCCATGCCCTCCGGCGTCTTCCAGTCGATGCCGCCGGCATTCAGGCCGTCATGACCTGTCTCGAGTCCACGCAGCGCCTTCTGCAGCGATTCGGAGAAGGTGCGGCCGATCGCCATCACTTCGCCCACCGACTTCATCTGCGTGGTCAGGTGCGGGTCGGCGGCCGGAAACTTTTCGAACGCGAAGCGCGGGATCTTGGTGACGATGTAATCGATGCTCGGCTCGAACGACGCCGGCGTCTTGCCGCCGGTGATCTCGTTTTTGAGTTCATCCAGCGTGTAGCCGACCGCGAGTTTGGCCGCCACTTTCGCAATCGGGAACCCCGTCGCTTTAGAGGCGAGTGCGGATGAACGCGACACGCGTGGATTCATCTCGATCACCACCACGCGGCCATCGGCGGGATTCACGCCGAACTGCACGTTGCTGCCGCCGGTGTCGACGCCGATCTTGCGCAGTACCGCAATGGAGGCATTACGCAGGCGCTGGTATTCCTTGTCGGTCAGCGTCAACGCGGGTGCCACGGTGATCGAGTCGCCGGTGTGCACGCCCATCGGATCGAAGTTCTCGATCGAGCACACGATGATGCAGTTGTCCGCGCGGTCGCGGACCACTTCCATCTCGAACTCCTTCCAGCCCAGCACCGACTCGTCGATCAGGACTTCGTGCACGGGCGACAGTTCCAGCCCGCGCGTGACGATCCGCTCGAATTCCTCGACGTTGTAGGCGATGCCGCCGCCGGTGCCGCCCAAGGTGAACGACGGGCGCACGATGCACGGAAAGCCAAGCGCGGCCTGGCCCTCGCGGGCCTCTTCCAGCGTACGCGCGATCGCCGACTTCGGCGATTCCAGCCCGATCTCGTCCATCGCGTTGCGGAACAGCTCGCGGTCCTCGGCCATGCGGATCGCATCGCGCGAAGCGCCGATCAGTTCGACGCCGTGTTTTTCCAGCACGCCGTGATCGGCCAGTTCCAGCGCGCAGTTCAGCGCGGTCTGCCCACCCATCGTCGGCAACAGCGCGTCGGGTTTTTCCTTCTCGATGATGCGCTCGACCGTGCGCCAGTTGATCGGCTCGATGTAGACCCGATCGGCCATCTCGGGATCGGTCATGATCGTGGCCGGGTTCGAATTCACCAGCACCACGCGATAGCCTTCCTCGCGCAGCGCCTTGCAGGCCTGCGCGCCCGAGTAGTCGAATTCGCAGGCCTGGCCGATCACGATCGGGCCGGCGCCGATGATCAGGACGGTTTTGAGGTCGGTGCGGCGGGGCATCAGCGAGCCTCCTGCATCAGCTTCGCGAATCGTTGGAACAGGTAACCGATGTCATGCGGCCCCGGACTCGCCTCGGGATGTCCCTGGAAACAGAATGCGGGACGGTCGGTGAGTGCGAAACCCTGCAACGAGCCGTCGAACAGCGAGACGTGGGTGGTGCGCACGTTGGACGGCAGCGTGGCGGAATCGACCGCGAAGCCGTGGTTCTGCGAGGTGATCAGCACACGGCCATCATCGAGATCTTTCACCGGATGATTCGCCCCATGATGGCCGAAGGGCATCTTCAGCGTCTTCGCGCCGAGCGCGAGGCCCATCAACTGATGGCCAAGGCAGATGCCAAACAGCGGGATCTTCGCGTCCAGGAATTTGCGCGTGGCCTCGACCGCATAGTCGCAGGCCGCGGGATCACCGGGACCATTGGAGAGGCAAATGCCGTCGGGCTTCAGCGCAAGCACGTCGCTGGCGGGTGTCTGCGCCGGAACCAGCGTCACCTCGCAACCCTGTTCCACCAACAGGCGCAGGATGTTGCGCTTCACGCCGTAGTCATAGGTGACCACCTTGTACTTCGCGACAGGCTTGCGAAACGCCTGCGCATCGAGGTCGTAGTTGCCTTCCGGCCACGGCTGGCGTTCATGGATGCTGACCACCTTGGCGAGATCGACGCCATTCAATCCGGGGAATGCTCGTGCCTTCGCGATGGCGTCGTCGGCATCGATCGATCCGCCCGCCACGATGCAGCCGTGTTGCGCGCCCCTGTCGCGCAGGATGCGGGTAAGCTTGCGCGTATCGATGTCGGCGATCGCCACGATGCCATGGCGCTTCAGGTAGTCCTGCAGCGATTCGGTACTGCGCCAGTTGGAAGCGAGGCGCGGCACGTCGCGCACGATCAGTCCTGCCGCCTGCACCTTGCCGGATTCCTCGTCGGGCGCATTGCAACCGGTGTTTCCCACGTGTGGCGCGGTCAGCGTGACGATCTGTTGTGCATACGATGCGTCGGTCAGGATTTCCTGGTATCCCGTCATCGCGGTGTTGAACACCACCTCGCCGACCGTCGCACCCGCCGCCCCGACGGCCTCGCCGTGAAAGAGGGTTCCATCGGCGAGGGCGAGCAAGGCGGGCGTCGGCATGGGCGGATTCCGGATGCAAGTTGACCCACAAGCCGCGCGGAAACGGGCTTGGGGATCAGTGATTCAGGCAAGTCGCAATGTTAGCAGAATCGCGCTTGGTATTCACGGCCCAGCATGACACCGGCGATACAATGCGCGCACCGCAAGGACGAATCCCATGCTCGCCGCAACCCTGCTCGATCCCGCCCGCCTCGATCGCCCGGATACGCTGATCCGCAGCGATCCGTTTCCGTTCATGATCGCGCACGGGCAGCTTCCCGAACAATCGCGCACCGATCTGGAACGCGACTTTCCGAAATACTCGGGCGCGGGATTTTTCCCCTACGACGAACAGGAATGCGGACCATCGATCCGCGCGTTGGTCGATGCACTGACTTCGCCCGCATTCGCCAGCACGGTCGGCGCCAAGCTCGGCATCGGCAACCTGGGGCAATTTCCGACGCTGGTGACGATCTGCCGGCATCTCAACAAGCGCCACGGCACCATCCATACCGACAGCAAATCCAAGGTCGCGACCGCGCTCCTGTACCTCAACCCGAACTGGCATGACACCAGCGACGGCTGCCTGCGCTTCCTTGCGAAGATCGACGACATCGACACCGCGATCGCGCCGGAAGTGAAGCCGCTGTACGGCGAGTTCGTGATCTTCAAGCGTGCCGACAATTCCTTCCACGGCCACCTGCCCTATGAGGGCGAACGCCGCGTGATCCAGGTCGCATGGCTGACCAGCGAGGAAGAAAAGCTGCGCAAGACACAGCGCGGCGTCGCGACCCGCTTCTTCAAGAAGATCGCAGGCAGGCTCGACAAAAAATTCGGCGCCGGCCGCGACCGCAACGCCGCGCATCGGGATTGATCCCAGGCGAATTCGGCTGGGCCGCCAGGCCCGCGGAAGCATCGTTTTCGCCCCCACCAGTGGGGGATTCCGTGCATTTTCAAGCCCTTGTACCGGCGTTCCAGCGCGGCGTAATGTGACGTGCGTCACGTTCGGGGACGTGCGCTGACGAGCTCGTGGCAAAGCCACGTCGAGATGCTCGGAGGGGTTATGAAGGTTTTGACGGCGTGTGCGGTTGTGGCATTTGCCTTCCCCGGCGTCGCCAATTCGCACGCGGCGGCTGCCGACAATACGAAGTGGCCGTATTACTGGCAGATGGTCGCGAATGCCTACGGACAAGCCGAGACCAAAACGATTCGCAAATCGCTCGACGATTCAATCGCGAAGATGTCCGATCACTTCGACAAGTACAACGCCGAATTGAGCTACATCGCCGGCAAGTAATCCGCCGAGTGCATTCTGGCGGCCACGCGAAGCCGCCCACCCCCACTTCGTCCGACCGGGGAGCCGAGGATGGCTGCACGTCGACCTCAATCATGTTCGGAGGATGTATGAAGGTTCTGACTGCGTGTGTGGTTGCAGCGCTTGTGGCAAGCGCTGTCGGAAGTGCCTTTGCGGCAGATTCGGACAAGGCGGTCGTCTGGCGGGACTACACCGATACCGTTGCCCCCGCCCAGCAGCAGGCGTACGAGGCGGGCGTCAAGGCCTACAACCAGTGCCTGCAGGAGCACCACGTCAAATTCAGCGAGCCGACAGTGACGCATGAAACCGGCAATGACTACATGTATTCGGCCGACGTGGGGCCCATGACGTGGGCCGAACTGGACAGCCTCGACGCCGAGGCAAAGCCCTGCGACGCGGTCTGGCACGCGCAGAGCAACCCGCACCTCAAGGGCGAAAGCAGTGCGTTCATGGTGATGCTGCCTGACATGACCCACCTGCCCGCGGGTTGGCGCAAGCAAACGCCTCCGCCGATCCTGCACGTGATCGACTACACGTTGAAGCCGGGGCATGACGCCGACGCGGCCTTCACCGATGCGGTCAAGAAAATCACCGCAGCGGCGGCCAAGGCCAAATGGCCGCACTACTGGACCACCATGCGGATCGAGGGCGGTGGTGACGACGCGCCCGACTATATCCTGGTGATCCGGAGCAAGGACTGGGCGGACGTGGGCACCGAGCCCAATCCCGCGTTGTGGAAGATGGTGGCCAGCGTGTATGGCCAGGCCGACACGGATGCGCTGCGCAAATCGCTCGGCGATTCGATCGCGAAGGCCCCCGACCACTTCGACAGGTACAACGCCGACCTCAGCTATACCGCCGGCAAGTAAGCGCAAGGTACATCCGGGCGGCCGATCGGCCGCCCGGATGTTTTGCGTGCTCCGCCATCGTGCTTCCCGTTGGGGGTTGTCATGCGTACTTCCACCGCCGCGTGACCCGCACACGCCGAAGCCCAAGCCCGATCCAGACAAGGTGCTGCACGTGACCGGCAGCACGGTCAGTTACACCGAGGCGCAGATGAAGGGCATGCACGACGCGGACTGGTTTCCGCAGGATCATCCGCCGGCCCCGCAGATCGTGAAGGTAGGCCGCAAGCCCACGCGTCCCTGCGCCCTGTGCCATAGGATCAGCGGCGCGGGCGTGCCCGCCACGGCAACGCTGGACAGCTTGCCGAAGGCGTACATCCTGGAACAGATCGCGGCGTTCCGCTCCGGCCAGCGCGGCATGGGCGGGCCGAAAACCGCGGGCGACATGGTCGATGAGGCGCGCGCGCTCACGACCGATGATCTGCAACAAGCCGTCGACTATTTTTCCGGGATGCCGTTCGTCTCGCGCGTACACGTGATCGAAACCGCGAGCGTGCCCAGGACACACTGGAAGGACTTCGTGCTGGCGCCGGACAAGAGTGGCGCGCGCGAACCGATAGGCGATCGCATCATCGAAACACCCACGAATTTCAATGACTACGAGTACAGCGCCACGCGCGTCGGATATGTGGCATACGTGCCCCCCGGAAGCATCGCGCGTGGTGCAGTGATCGCCATGAAAGGCAAAGGCGCAGTGGCATCCTGCGAGTCGTGCCACGGCGCGACACTGGAAGGCCGGACCATGCCTGGCATCGGCATCGTGCCGCCGCTGGCCGGCCGCTCGCCGACTTACATTGCACGCGAGCTGATCCTGTTCCGCGAGGGCAAACGCCGCGAACCCGCCGCCGCGCCGATGCGTGCGGAAGCATCACGTTTGACCGTGCCGGAGATGATCGATGTCGCGGCTTACGCGGCATCATGCAAACCTTGAACTTCCTCACGTCCGAGGAGAAAACACAATGGAAAAGATCGTTTCAATTGTTGCGATGATTTGCGTTGGCGTGTTTGCGGGAGGCGTCTGCGCGCAATCCGCTTCATTACCGGCGGAGCAAGCCATTAGCCCGATCATGTCGAAGATGCTGGCTGCCGCCAACTCGCACGACACCGACGCGTTCATGGCGCCGATGGAGCACACTCAAAGCCTGGCGTTCGCGTTCAATGGGGAGGTCATCCAGGGCTGGGATGCGCTGCGTGCGCAGCAGTTGAAGTGGTGGAGCAAAAGCAGGAGCGCCACAAAATTCACCTATGCGCAGAACGGCACGCCCGGAATCCTGGCTCTGGACCGCGATGTCGAAGTCGTGACGTGGCCGCTGGTGTCGCGTTGGACGTCTGCGGACGGGAAGACCGGCAGCAGCGACTTCGTCGTGACCTACATCTGGCGGCGCACGCCCGAAGGATGGCGCATCGCGTACGGCCACGAATCGTGGAGGAAGCCGCCGGGTTGAGATCGTCAGTGGGCATGACAAGCCGCCCCGTCAAGCCCGAGCATCGATCACGTCGTCCAGCGAATAGCAGCCACTCGACTTGCCTGCGAGCCAAGCCGCGGCTGCCAGCGCACCACGCACGAAAATGCTGCGATCGGTGGCGCGGTGCGAAAGTTCGAGACGCTCGCCCATCGTCGCAAGCAATGCGATGTGCTCGCCCACGATATCGCCCGCACGAATCGTGGCGAAGCCGATTGCACGGTCTGGCCGCGCACCGACATGGCCTTCACGTGACAGCACGGCAACCTCATCAAAGTCCTGCCTGCGCGCCTCGGCGGCGACACGCCCCAGCGCCAGTGCGGTGCCCGACGGCGCGTCGACCTTGCGCGTGTGGTGGGCTTCGATGATTTCGAGATCCCAATCGGGCAGCGCCGCGGCGGCCTCTCGCAGCGCGCGAGTCAGCACCGCGATGCCGAGACTGAAATTGGCGGCGTGCAGCACAGGGATGGTGTGCGCCGCTTCAATCAATGCCGCGCGTTGCGCGGCATCGAGTCCAGTGGTGCCGCTAACGAATGCAATGCGATATGCCACGCAGTGCGCGAGCGCCGCATCGAATCCTGTCGGTGCGCTGAAATCGATCACAACGTCCAGCTTCGGCGTGCCGCGCCATTCGTCCGATGCGTGGATCGAGGCGGCCAGCTCGAACCGGGCGTCGCCGGACAGCAATGCTTGCAATGCGCGGCCCATGCGGCCGCTGGCGCCATTGATGGCGAGTTGGAGTGGATGATTCACAGTCAGGCGACCCGGTAGGAGCCTGCGTGCAGGCGACGCTGCAAAGCTTACAAGGGCCGCCATTCCGGACGACGCGACCGTGGTGATCCGGAATCCGCCTGCCAAGACACAACGGTCCGAAAGCAGATTCCGGGTTCCGCGCCGTGCGTGGCCCCGGAATGACGGCGAAAGCGGTGAGTCCGAAATCCCGAGCCTTCAACCCGAATCCGCAATCCACAAATCCCGGATCCCGAATCTCAACCCGTCATTTTCGCCCAGAACTGCTTCACGCCTTCCACGAAGCCGCTGTTGCGCGGCGAATGTTTCTTCGCTTCCTCGGCGTCTGCGAAGGTCGCCTCGAACTGCTCGAGCAATTCGCGCTGGTGTTTGTCGAGCCGTACCGGTGTTTCGACGACCACTGTGCAGAACAGGTCGCCGGTATGACGGCTG
>DASSIZ010000021.1 GCA_035691485.1 Terriglobales bacterium | reverse complement strand
AACCGTAAGGTCGCGATTACGCAGTGTTACCCGCTCGTCCGGGCGCACACGCTGCGCCGTCAAGGAATGGCGAAACACCGACGATTCGTAAGTGGAGGTGAACCAGTTCGCGACCTCGTAATCAATCCGCTCTTGCGGTTCCAGCGTAAAGGCATAGAGGTCGCTCCATGCGCCGCCGAGTTGCGAAGCTTGCAACACCCACAAGCCACTACTCTCGGTTAGACGGAATGACACCAGGGGGAATTCGAATTCACGTCCGGCGACGAAGGGCAGCGGTTCCAGCAATCCGGTGCCGCCAAATCCAACGTCAGCAAGAAAGTTTTTTCCTTCGGTGTCCACCAGCATCGCCATGTGAGTTCGGGGGCGGACTCCGGAACTTCCGGAGCGGACGCGCGCGGCCAGGCCGGTGGCGGTGAATCCGAGCGCTTCCAGCACATCCTTGAACAACAGGTTCTGCTCAAAGCAATAGCCGCCGCGACGAGAGTTCACCAGCTTCGCCTGCAGGCTGGCGGAGTCGAGAAGGATGGGGCGACCTAGCAGGACATCGATGTTTTCGAAGGGGATGGCGCCGACATGGGCATGGTGCAGAGCGCGCAAGGTCGCGATGGTCGGCGAGCGGTCGCCACTATAGCCAATGCGACTGCAATAGGCAGCGACGTCGGGCACTGAGCGCGAGAACTGGGGAATCGGATCGGCGGCCATGACCCTGCGAATCATTGATGCCGAGAAGTGGATTGTCGATTCGGCCTATAACGCGACCTGTAAGATGCTGTGAGCTTGCGGAGCATGGACCTGTCCGAGCCTCCCCAACCCGTAACGGCTTACACCGTCCCGATGGACAAGACGATGGTGGCGGTCATGCTTGCCGGCATGTGCACCTTCCTGAACGTGTATCCGACGCAGCCGCTGCTGCCGTATTTTCGACATCTGTTTAACGCGTCGGAGGTGGAAGTCAGCTTAACCGTGAGCGCCACCATTTTTGCGGTCGCGGTGACGGCGCCGCTTGTGGGCGTGATCGCTGAACGCAAAGGGCGAAAGAACGTCATCGTTCCGTCCCTGCTGCTGCTGACGCTGCCGACCGCGCTCTGTGCCACTGCGACCAGCCTGCATGCGCTCATCTTCTGGCGCTTCATGCAGGGCTTGTTCGTGCCGGGCGTGATCGCGGTGATCCTGGCCTACATCAGCGAAGAATGGGAGGGCCGCGGCGTCGGGCGCGCCATGGCCGCCTACGTCAGTGGCACGGTGATGGGCGGCTTCCTGGGGCGTTTTGTTTCCGGGCTGATCACCACGCATTGGAATTGGCGGGCGGCATTCGTAACGCTGGCGGCGCTGAACCTGTTGGTCGCGCTGCTGGTGCGGGCATGGCTGCCGGCGGCCAAGCGCTTCGTCAAGGCCGAACACATGGCGCATGCCCTGGCCGATGCGCGGCGGCACCTGCGCAATCCGCGACTGCTGGCCAACTTCGCCACCGGAGCGGCCGTGCTGTTTGCGCTGGTGGGCTGCTTCACCTACACCAATTTCTATCTTGCCGCGCCGCCGTTTCACCTGAATGCGGCGCAGCTGGGCAGCATCTTCTTCGTGTACCTGGTTGGTGTTGTGATTACGCCGTTGTCAGGAAGATTTCTCGATCGTTACGGCTTCCGCCGGACCGCGCTGCTCTATTGCGCCATGATGATCACCGGCCTTCTGCTGACGCTGGCGCCGTCGTTGCCGATGGTGATCGTCGGGCTGGCGATTTTTTCTTCCGGAGTGTTCATCGCGCAGGCGGCGGCGACCGTCGAAACCGGCGCTATCGCCGGCCGGGCGCGCTCTTCCGCTGCCGGGCTTTACGTCACCTTCTATTACCTGGGGGGAAGCGTAGGGGCCACCGTCACCGGGTGGTTCTGGCAATGGAAACGGTGGCCGGGATGTGTCGCAGTCCTGGGCGGCGTGGCCGTGATCAGCCTGGGCTTGGCGATCTTGAGCAGCCGTCCGGGAGAGCAGGTGCACGGCGAAGAAGCGGAAATTCTCGCCGACTGAGGATCTGTCGGGTCGTGGTCGGCCGGCTGGACAAACAATCTTGTTGAGTCTGTGACAGACCCAGAAGAATCCTAACCGCGTACGAAAAGTTCCAGGAGGAGCCATGATCGACTGCAACCAGGATGACCGCGGGACTGACCGTTCGATGCCGTTTTCACGACGGAGTTTTCTCGCCAGGACGTCATGTTTCGGTGCGCTGTATGCCGTGGCGAAGCTGATTCCCTTGCCGGCCCTGGGGGCGGAGTTGGAGAGTGATTCGCGGTTGTCCCAAATGCCAATTGTGGACAAAGGATTTGCGTCGGTGCGGAAGGTCGGCAATGGGCTCTACGCAACAATTTCGGATCCCTCGAAGGGCAATACGACGCTGTGCAACGGCGGCTTCCTGGTGGGAAAGGACGCGGCACTGCTGATTGAGGGATTCACAACACCAGCCGGCGCGTCGTTTCAGATGGATGCTTTGCGTTCCGTGAGCGCAGTGCCGGTAAAGGGCGCGCTGGATACGCACTATCATTTCGACCATTCGATGGGAAATTCGTTTTATGGAGTGAACGGAATAGCGCTCTGGGCGCATGCGTCGGTGGCGAAGCGGATTGTCGAGAATTATTCGCCGCTGCAGGGCGCGGACAAGGCGGCGGTGCTAGGCGCCTTCGAGAAGCGCGTACGCGACGCGAAGTCGGAGACGGAGAAAGCGCACTCGCAGAGCGACCTGAATGCGATGACGGGAGTCTTCGCGCTTGCCGGCGCAACCGTTCTGGCGCTGCCCAATCACCCGCTCGACCCGGGCAAGCTGCCGATGACAATCGATCTCGGCGGCGTCTCCGCGGTCCTGGAATCCCACGCCGGGCACTCCGGAACGGACATCATTGTGCGCGTGCCGGAACAGAATGTGGTGTACACGGGCGATTTGCTGTTTAGCGGTTGGTATCCGGTCTGCTTCGACGAGAAAGCAACGATCTCGGGTTGGCGCGAAACATTGAAGAAATTTGCCGCGCTTAATAAGGACACGCTGTTTGTGCCGGGACACGGACAGATCTGCGGACAGGAGGGGATTGCGTCGATCCGCGAGGTGTTCGATGACATCGCCGGACAGGCCGAAAAGATGTACCACGCGGGGGTTCCGGTCGAAGAAGCGCAGCACCGCTATGTTGTGCCTGAAAAATTCAAGAATTTTCCGATCTTTGCGTGGGGATTCACGATCGGGCCAGCGATTACGAAGCTGTACGCGGAGTGGCAGGTCAAGTAGCCGTTATTGGGCCGCGGACTGAACGGCTGCCCGATCCGCGGCTCCCAAAATTCTGACAGGTGGCGGCAGGTTGTAAGGTCAAGTCAGCTTTTACTTATCCAATAACAGTAGAAGTATGCGCGCTAGCTGCGCCTGGTCTTTAGACGAGTCGCCTGCTTCTGACGGTTCGGCTAAGGCGGCAAGTTGGTTTGCGAAGATTCGTATCGCTAGATCGCGCGGCAGGTAAGTGGCTTTCGGTGCGAGCAGCAATTCCCAGGTGTCGCCGTCCCGGCGAGTTAGCACCCAGCGCTGCTGCTCCGAGCGCTTCTTCCGAGTCCCACGGCCGGCTTCAAGCGAAGATATGCCGTTAATTTTCACGCCAACGTAGGCTTGGTTTTCCTTGAGGTGCACAACGCTGATTTCCAGGTGATCAAAAACAATTAGACGTTCGGAGAGCCTCAACACATTCTGAGCTCGCAATGCCTTGCCGGTCTCGTCAAAATGCTGCGAAAGCGTTTCATTCACCTGTTTTGGTGTGGGCCGAACCGTATGAGTGATAAGGATGGGAGGAAAGTTGCTCACGGTCGCAAGCCCGGAGGTTGAAGGCTTATCACCTGACACATTGTCGGAATGTCCTTCGAGGGTGAGTGGCGTGCGTGAGTCGACGTTGCGCAGAAGTGGCGGGTGGGCCGAAGCGGTTCGAGCTGCCGAAGCCGAACCCGACGAAGCAGGCCTCGTGTAGCGGAAAAATCGAGGGGAACCCCGATGTTTCCAATATTCGGAGTCGTAAGATTCGACCCGAAGTCCCGACCGTGTTGAGCTGAAGAAAGAGTGCTGCGCGGGACTTATCACAATGGCGGCGTGCCCACGCCATACCGCCAGATCACCCGGCTGCGGATGCGCGACTTGTCGAAAGGGCTCGGTTCCGTCGTAGAGTCGGGACGAATCGGCATAGCGGTAAGGAAAACCTGCCCGTTCGTAAATGGCGTGAACTAAGTGAGAGCAGTCCCCGCTGGAGTGCGTACTGAAACGGATCTCAAGTGCGGCCCCAATGATCGCCAGACTTTCATCCGTCGTCAGCAGGCGAGACGGGCTGGACTCTGAAACTGAATTTGCGGATGTCTGGACAGGGCGATTGGCCGTCGATTTCGCCGTGTGCTGCGCCACTGCCGCAGAAGGAAGCACACCCAGAACAATGACCCAAGCAACCAGGTTTGCCTTAGGCCCATCCATGGTTCATTTCTAACGCAACGACAAAAAGCAGAGAAGATTACGCTAGTGTCGGGTGGAGGGCGAAAATAGACGTGACATTCACAATTTCCGGGTTCCATCGCCGGACGTAAGGTGTTGTGCAGCAATGCATCATCACATCACAAGAATGAGCGGACCTGGTTCCCTTTCCTGAGTTCGTTGTAGCGGGACTTGCTCAGCGCTCCTCAAAAATGTACTCGTGCTGGGCATCCCGAGCGATCAACGTCCGCTTGCTTCCCGCACCCACCACGAAATCGGAACCAACCAGGCCGGGCACAATGGTGACAAAAGAAACGGTCCCATCAGGATTCTTCCGAGTGGCGACCTCGCTTTTCCATTCCCCGAAATCGAAGATGGTCGAACCGCCCGAGGTGCTCACGGCGATCTCTCCCAGCGCAGGGTTGGAGTAGCGTTTGGCGAGCTTTGCGGTCACACTCGCATCCGCAGGAATGGTGAGCAGCTTGCGATCGGCGGCGCGAGCGGAGAAGAAGTTCCGGGCGTCAGCCGCAAGCGCGTCATCGGCTTCACGCCGGCCATCAAAAAGCACTTCGAGCAGCTTGCGACTGAAGCGAGTGCGGATCTGCCATCCGGGGTCGCCGTTGGTAAGGATGACAGCGCCAACGTTTTGCTGGGGAAGCCAGATCATGTCGCTGTGATAACCAATCAGGTCGCCGCCGTGGTGAACCACCGGGACTCCATACGTTGTGTCAACCATCAACCCCATGCCGTATGTGACGTCTTTTCCAATGGCAACCTGTGGGACACGACGCTCCAGCAAAGGCTCTTTGGAAATGTAGGGCCGGCCGTCAGGAAGCTTTCCCTCTGCCAACTCCATAGAGACGTACTTCAACATGTCTCGCACACTGCTCCAGGCAGCCCCCGCGGGGCGGACGGGAATAGCAGCATAGTTAACTGACATCAACGCCTTGGCAGGCCTGCCATCGACGTCGGGTGCATGCGGGCTGGCGTGATTCCCTGCCAGTGCACGCGCGTAGTCAAACGTCGTCTCGTTCATTCGCAGGGGATCAAAAACGTATGTCTGCATGGCGCGATCGTACGCGGCTCCAACCTCCATCTTCGGGTAGAGCACATGGCCGGCTGTGTAGCCGGCTGCAGCAGCCATCAAATTCGAGTACTGGAAGAGTTCCCCAAACTTCGAGGTCGGCTGCATTGTCCCGAGTAGCGCCAGCGAGCTCTCGGGACTCATCTTGCCGTA
Source organism: Terriglobales bacterium (assembly GCA_035691485.1). NCBI lineage: Bacteria > Pseudomonadati > Acidobacteriota > Terriglobia > Terriglobales > Terriglobales bacterium. The sequence continues at coordinate 17,821 of DASSIZ010000021.1, read as the reverse complement.
TTCGAAAATCCACTCCATGTCCTGGCGCGGCATTCCGGTACAGGCGCAGATGAGGTGCTTGACTTGCACACTGCGGGTGGTCTCAGCGTTGCCCAGGCGGAAACCGGGGAACAAAGTGGTTACCGGCGTCTGCCACGTCAGGCGCTGCTCGTCGACAAGCTTGGCCAGCAGGAGCGTGGTCAGCGCCTTCGTGTTCGATGCGACCATGAACAGCGTATCGCCATCCGGTTTCTCATGCCCGCCCAGCTCCTTCAAGCCAAAACCGTCGGCGAAGATGACCTTGCCGTCCTGCACCAGGCCAAGCGCAACCCCAGGTACTCTTGTTTCCTGCTGTCCTTGCTCGATGAACCGGCTAAGCTCAGCAATGCGCGCCTGGTTCAGCTTATTTGCTTTTTTGCCGGCGAAAGACTCGCGCGAGTAACCCTTCGGAAGCAAGCGTCCGAAAACCAGCGCGACCTGTCCCCCACGCTTTTCGGCGACGGCCTCCGCCAAGTCTTGGATGGTAACGGTCCAATTCGTTCCCGAGTAGGAAAGGAGTGCGGCAACCGCGCGCTTCTCATTGGGCGAGGTCAGGTACTGGTAAATGCGGCGCCGCGTCCAGCCGTCGCGGTCGGGCAGATCGTTGCTGACCCTCACCGGCCATTTCGCGTCGGGCTTGTATGCTTTCCAGGCGGCGGCGAGAGCCTCCTCCGCGGTATTGGCTTGAACATCAATCAGCGCGATCCATGAATCACCCTCGGGCGCCTCGAGGATGGTCGAAGGGCCTGAGACACGCATGGACCAATCCTTCGGCGCGACGAAAGCGTTGCCCAAAACCGTCGTTCTTGGCATGTCGGCGGAGAGATGCTCCGACGTGCTCGTGGCCGGGCTTGATGGTAGCTGCGCGATGATTCTGGAGGAAAAAAGGATGACGATAACAAAAATGACAAACCTGCAAAGCCGCATAGAGCCTCCGTTACTGAACCGTTTTCAGCTGTCAAACAAACGCCTGATTACTAAGGTGAACAACGTGCAGCTGGCAATATACGCCACGACTCCAGCTGGCGAAGAACACTGCTGCTCAGTTCTGCAGTGCGCGCACCAATGCGCCCGCTGAAGATCGGGAACGGTGGTATGAGTAAGGCGAGCGAAACCACAGGCTCACGAATCCGCTTCTGCTTCCGACAGTGCCTCGCGGCTCGTGGCCTTAGCGGGCAGGAGGCTGCGCACCAGCAATTACAACACCGGGATGATGAACAGGTTCAGGATGGTGGAAATCACCATCCCGCCGAATACGGTGGTGCCGACCGAGTGACGCCCTGCCGATCCTGCGTAACAACAGCTTTCGAATATGAACCTTCGGCGAAGGCGCGCTCCTGCATTCGCCGTTTTACTCCACCTTTATTACGCAGCTGTGCCCTTAAACGACAACGGCGGTTCTAAGCTGCCGTCGCGGCTGCGCAACCGCGTGCGTGAGGGCAGTATCGCTGACGCGAGCATGAGCGCAGCGAACTTCCGGCTCCGGGTGGGACCAGGCACAGTGCAAATAGCTTGGGTCGCGCCACCAACAGAGACACTGCGGCAAAAACTCCGAGGAACACGAACCCCCACATAAACGAACCTGTGGATTTCTTCAGTACACCGAGTACGAGCGGAGGAAAGAAGCCTCCCAACCCGCCAGCCGCGCCCACCAGACCGGTGACGCCGCCTACACTCGCGGGGAAATATTCTGGTACAAGCTTGAATACCGCTCCGTTGCCCAACCCAATCGCGATAGCCATGCCGATCCCGCCGATGGTGAAGGGGGTCATGCCTCCCATTGCCAAACAAGCTGCTGCGACGACCAACACGGGGAAGACAATATTTAGCACGGCACGCCCGCCAAATTTATCCGATAACCAGCCTCCAACTGGCCGCATCGCGGTGGCCAGGAGGATGAACATGGCTGTCCGAAATCCGGCGTCTTTAGGGGTGAGGTGAAAGGTTTCTGTCAGAAAGATTGGCAGGTACACGCCCATGGCGACGAATCCACCGAAAGTAAGGAAGTAATACAAGCTCAGTTTCCAACTAGCAGTTTCCTTCAGCGGGGCCATGATCTGTACGAACGACTTGGGCGGTGTAAGCCGGGGCGCATTGCGCGCAAAAATCAAAAACAGCACTAGCCAGATGGCCAGAAGAATCGCAAAAGTCTGGAATCCCCACACATAACCCAGGGTGGCCGCCAGTAGCGGTGATCCGAACGCCGCCAAAGATTGGCCGATGTTGCCGGCGCCGTACACGCCCAGTGCTGTGCCCTGCCGACTCGGCGGATACCAGCCGCTGCTGAACGCCACGCCCACCGAGAAACTGGCCAACGCCACGCCGATCAGGAATCCGAAGATCAGCAGGGCGGCGAAGCTGGTGACATGCCCGATGGCGACCGCCGGCACGATGGAAAAACCCATGACCGCGGAGAAGACGATCCGTCCGCCATAACGGTCCGTCAGCATGCCCAGCGGGATCCGGCCTAGACTTCCGAGCAGGACCGGAACGGCGACAGCAATGCTCGCCTGCAGCGGATCAAGGTGCAGTTGCTTGCGGATGATCGGCATCATCGCCGAGACAGAACCGAATACGGCAAAACACATAGCAAAGGCGCCGGTAGCCAGGGCTAGTTGTGCCGCGTTGCCGCTAGGCTGTGCCGCAGCGCCCAGCGATCGTGCAACCTGCCAGCGCGAGACCTGCGGCCTGCGGAACATATACGGAAGCGGTGCAACCAGCATGTGGGCCAACCGCGTGAACGGCAGAAGGAGAAGAATCAGGCAAGCACCGATCATGTGCAGTTGGATCGGCCAAGGCATAACCGCGATATAAGTTGGCTCGGGTTGCAGCAGGAGCAGTGACCGCAGGTAGGGTACTGCCGAGGCGTGATACCAGTACGCGCCCCAGGAGTAGAACAGCGCAATCGAAATGCCGGAGGCGAGCTGAATAAATAAGATGACCATCAACAGCCAGTCCGCCGCTGAAGTCACGCGCCGGGCTCGCGCATCGGTCGAGCGGCGAAGGATGGCCAGCACAAATCCGAGAAACGCGGTTGTACCCAGCGCGATGCTGACCGCCTCCAGGATGTACAGGCGCATCGGCACGGAGTTCCAGGCAAGCACTCGTTGTGGGAACACAAAACCGATGAGGTGCCCGGTCAAGGATGCGATCACGCCGTAATGGAAGAGTACGACCGCCCAAAAGTGCTGCCGGTTTTCCAGCAATTGCGAGGAGCGGCTCGAAATCGTGATTGGGTGCTTCCAGTAGCGGTACGCCAAACCAACAACCGCGGTAAAGACTGCCAAGTAGGGCAGCACCACGAAGAGGAGCAGGTTCGAAGCGGACATGTTCACGGCAGTACTCCTTCCGCTACCACGGGCGTTGACACCGGCGGTTGCAGGACGACTGCTCCAGGGAAGTGCGCGACAACGAGTTGCCGCGCGGCCTCAAGCAAATCGTGAAAGAGGTTCTCCACCGGGAGTGCCATCCCGGCCAGCGCCGGTTGCACGCAGCAAACAGCAAATTCTTCGGCGCGATCATGCTCCATCCGCCCCAGAAGGCGCAGGGCGCTGGTGACATGGTCCGGCAGGTTGGCCCCTTCGCTGATAGCGTACTTGCGAAGCTGTTGGCGCACTTTCACCAGGAACAGTCCGCGCGCGTAGTCATCGCCGAACAGGTGCCAGCCGATGTCCGGCGCGCACGCGGGATTGAGATCGAAGGTGGCCGTGTACAGCTCTTGAATTTGAACCAGACTTTGCCGTTCCGCCGATGCGGCGAAGCCGGCAAGCGCAGGGGCGCGATCGGCAACTGAGTTTTTCGCCACCCGCAGCGCTTCCACGTACTCGGCTCCGGGATATTCGAAGAGCCGGGCCAAAGCTTCGAATTGCTCATTGCGGGAAGTCACGGCTGCCTCCCATGGGCGCTGTGCAGTCCGAAGCCGATCGTCCCCTTGGCGTGGCCCGTATCCTCGCCGACTTCGATTCCCATCTCACGGTGCAGAGGCGGAATTACGAATCGTTCCTCGGGCGCGGACAAGACGGTCAGGTGGAAAATGGCATTCGCTTCAGTTGAAGAGCAATCCGCGGAAGCCAGTACTCTGCCGTCGCCGGCCGCATTGCCCAGCGCCAGGGCCCGCCGATATGCACGGATCGCCTGCTGTTTGCGAAGCGAGTAACTGACCAGGCTGTCTTCACCGGCGGCGAATAACGTCGCGAGATAATGGACTGGAATGCGCATGCGATCGGGATCAATGAAAAGGTCGTCGCTGCTATCGCCGTCTGCCACCGGCGACAACGGCGGCACATAAAAGAGTGAAGGGAGCGTACGGAATTCGGGGTGCAGCGGCAGGGCCAATTGCCACTGCTTCACGAATCGATAAACAGGTGAACGTTGTGCCGCCTGCATGACATCCGCATGGATTCCGGCGGCACCAGCAGCGGCAATCACGGCGGGATCGCATGGGTCGAGCAGCATGTCGCGGTAGACATTGACGAGCTGCTTGTCGTCGGCATTAGCGACAGCCGCAATCCGGTCGGCGTCGTACAGCAACACGCCGACGAAGCGAATCCGCCCGGGACAAGATTGGAAGCAGGCGGGAGCCTGTCCGCTCTCCAGCCGCGGGAAACAGAGAATGCACTTCTCCAATTTTCCACTCGACCAGTTGTAGTATGCCTTCTTGTACGGACATGCCGCCACACAATGACGCCAGCCACGGCAGCGCGTCGGATCGGAAACGACTACGCCGTCCTCGCCACGCTTGTGCAGTGCGCCCGAAGGACACGCTGCCACGCAGGCCGGGTTCAGGCAGTGGTTACACGTGCGCGGCAGATGGAAAAAGATGAGACGCTCCGTGGCAAACAGTCTCACCCGCTGCTCGGGTGGAAGCTGGTCCAGGTTGGGATCACGCGCAGCGTAAACCGGCGAACCAGCCAGGTCATCGTCCCAGTTCGGCCCGGCTTTGAGGTCCATATATTTGCCGGTCACCATCGAGATCGGGCGCGCGGTGGGCTGATCGTCGCCAGCGGGCGCGTCGGTCAGGCGTTGGTACTCATAGGTCCACGGTTCGTAGTAGTCGTCGAGCGACGGGAGGTTTGGATTATGAAAGATGTTGACCAGCGCCGAGAGCTTGTTCTGCCCCCGCAGGCGCGGCGCATTTTCGTCATTCACCCAACCGCCGCGGTAGCGCTCCTGATCCTCCCACGCGATGGGGTAGCCGGTGCCAGGCTTGGTCTCGACGTTATTCCACCACATGTATTCGGCGCCTTCGCGATCGGTCCAGATGTTCTTGCACGCAACCGAACATGTGTGGCAGCCGAGGCACTTGTCGAGGTGGAAGACGCTTGCGATTTGAGCTCGAACGTCCATCGTTCCTCCGCTACCAGATCAGTTTGGGGAGCTTGCGCACGAGAACATGCGTGTCGCGATTCGTGCCGGTGGGGCCCCAATAATTAAAGTGATAGGTGAACTGGCCGTAGCCGCCGGCCATCAGGTTTGGCTTGAGGCGCAATCGCGTGAGGCTGTTGTGCCCGCCCGCCCGCCGGTTTTCGCGCAGCGGAGACTTGGGGACGGAAAGAGTCCGCTCGGGCGAGTGGTATTGAATGCAGATACCCACCGGAATGCGCGAACTCACGGCGGCGCGGGTCACGACCACACCGTTGTCGTTGTGCACTTCGACCCAATCATTATCCTCAATGCCGATTTCGGTGGCGTCGGCGGGGTTGATCCACAGGGGTTCCACCCCGCGGGAGAGCGTGGACATGCGATGGTTGTCGGCATAGGTGGAGTGGATCTGCCATTTGCCGTGCGCGGTCATGAAGTTCAGCCTCTTGCCGGGGGCGCCGTTGGAAGTGCGCACGTCGGTTTGCTCCATGTCGAGCGCACGCGGCTTGTAGCACGGCAGGTTTTCGCCAAACTCGATGTACAGCGGGTGGTCGAGATAGAGGTGTTGTCGCCCGGTCAACGTACGCCAGGGCACGTTGCACTCCAGGTTGTAGGTAAAGGCGGAATACGGGCGTCCTTCTTCGATGATGCCCGACCACATCGGGCTGTTCAACAGCCGCTGCGGGCGCGCCTGAAGGTCGCCGAAAGTCGTTCGTACTCCGCGGTGTTTTTCGGCGAGGTGTGCCAGCCTGGTGCCGGTCTTTTCTTCCATGCCTTTGTACGATCGGTATGCCAGCTCGCCGTTGGTGACGGTCGCCAGGCGCAGGATCGCATCGCACGCGTTTTCCTCTTGTTCGAGCGAAGGGTACTTCTGCCCGTCCCACTCGACGGTGGGAGCGTTTTGCACCAGGTATTCGTATTCATCCTTGACGTCGTAGCTGGTGCCGTGCGCGCCCAACCCATTGGCAGGCACCAGCGGTCCGAGCGAGATGAAATGGTTGTAGAGGTTCTTATAATCGCGCTGGACCAGCCGCAGTGCGGGCATTGTCTTGCCGGGGATCGGCTCACACTCGCCACGCGCCCAGTCCCGAATCTCGGGTTGGGCGATCTCGGCGGGAGTGTCGTGGGCCAGCGGCGCCGCCACAATGTCCGTCACCGGTTCGGGCAAATGCTTGGCGGCGAGTTCGGCAATTTTTTGTGTAATCGTTCTGAAGATTTGCCAGTCAGTCCTTGACTCCCACGAGGGCGGTACCGCCGGCGACAGCGGATGGATGAATGTGTGCATGTCGGTTGAGTTCAAATCCGCTTTCTCGTACCAAGTGGCGGCAGGGAGCACGACATCGGAATAGAGCGCCGAGGTGTCCATGCGAAAGTTCAGGTCCACCACCAGATCCATCTTTCCCTGGGGCGCGTCCTCGAGCCATGCGATCTCCCGCGTTGAGCCGGCCGCGACCTCGGGTGCGATAGCGTTGTCGTGGGTGCCGAGGTAGTGCTTGAGGAAGAACTCGTGGCCCTTGGCGCTGGACATAAGAGCATTACCACGCCAGATAAACCACACGCGTGGCCAGTTCTCCGGCGCATCCGCGTCTTCGACTGCAAAGCGCAGCTTGCGTTGGCGCAGTTGTTGGACGACGTACTTGGTGATCTCTTCGGGGGTATGGGCGCCGGCATCTTTTGCTTCGTCCACTACTTCCAGGGGGTTGCGATTGAATTGCGGGTAGAACGGCATCCAGCCCGAGCGGACGGCCTGTACCTGAAGATCGATGGTGTGCCGGTTGACCGCGTGGTTGTTTGCTTTCGGCAGCGCATGGTACGCGCCGAAATCGCGTTCGTATCGCCACTGATCGGAGTGCACATAGTGCCAACTGGGCGAGTTCTGCAGTCGCGGCGCGGGGCACCAGTCGCGGCCGAAAGCGATCGCAGACCAGGACTCCATCGGCGCCAGCTTTTCCTGCCCGACGTAGTGGGCCCATCCGCCACCGTTTCGCCCGACGCAACCGCAGAAAAGAAGCGCCTGGATCACGGCGCGGTAGATGAGATTGGCGTGGTACCAGTGGTTCACGCCCGCACCGATGATGACCATGCACTTGCCCTGAGTCGCTTCCGCGGTTTCACCCCACTCGCGGGCGAAGCGGATAATGCGCTCGCGAGGCACGCCGGTCAGCTTCTCTGCCCACGCCGGCGTGTAAGGATGGTCAGCGTCGTCGTAAGTAGCGGCGTAATCGCCAGTCAACCCACGTGAGACGCCATACTGCGCAAAAAGCAAGTCGTACACGGTAGCGATAACCAGTTCATGGCCATCCGCAGCGCGCAACTTTCTGATGGGAACTGCTCGATGCAGGACGCGTGTTGCATCGAAAGTCTCGATTTCCAGCGAAATTACGCCATCATTCTCATCGCGGAACGAAAGGCGGGCGTCGATGGGCGACCCATCGACTGCGTCCTGCGGAATGAGGTTCCACTTTCCTTTCTCCGTGCTCCAGCGATGGCCGACACTGCCCATTGGCATCTTGGGCCTGTTGGCGATGACGTCCCAAACAACAAATTTCCAGTCGCCGTTCTCCGCACCACAGTACTCGGCGAGGCGGTTGGCGCGCAGCATCTGCCCGGCACGCCAGACGTTGCCGTGCGGTTTGAGCTCGATAAGATAAGGGGCATCGGTGTAGCGCCTGGCATAATCGAGGAAGAACGGTACCTGGCGCTGATGGTGGAATTCGTTCAGCAGGACGTGGTTCACCGCCAGCCACCACGCACTGTCCTGCCCGCCGCGAACCGGCGCCCACTGATCAGCAAATTTCGCGACTTCGGAGAAATCCGGCGAAAAGACCCAGAGCCGAGTTCCGTTCTGCCGTGCTTCAGTCAGGAAGTGGCAGTCGGGCGTGCGCGTCATGCTCACGTTCGAGCCGACCACAGCGATCATGCGCGCGTTGAACCAGTCGGCGGCTTCGGGAACATCGGTCTGCTCGCCCCAGGTTTCCGGCGATGCGTTCGGCAGGTCGCAGTACCAGTCATAGAAGGAAAGCGAGACCCCGCCCATCAACTGCAGCATGCGCGCTCCCGAGGCGTAGCTGAGCATCGACATCGCCGGGATCGGCGAGAAACCGGCGATGCGGTCGGGACCGTATTTCTTGATCGTGTAGATGTTCGCGGCGGCAATCAGCTCGACTGCCTCGTCCCACCCGACGCGCCGCAAGCCCCCTTTGCCGCGCGCTTTTTGCCAAGAAGCGCGCTTGCCAGGAATTTCAACCAGCGATCGCCAGGCATCCACCGGGTCGGGATGATCCGCGCGTGCCCGCGTCCAAAGATCAAGCAGCGCTCCGCGCACGTAGGGAAACTTGACGCGCAGCGGGCTGTATAAATACCAGGAAAACGACATTCCACGCTGGCATCCGCGAGGTTCGTGCGGCGGCAATTCCGGGGAGATGCGCGGATAATCCAGGGCCTGCATCTCCCATGTCACGATTCCGTCTTTTACGAAAACTTGCCATGAACACGACCCGGTACAGTTCACCCCATGTGTGCTACGCATCACTTTGTCGTGCTGCCAGCGATTGCGATAGAACTCCTCCCACTGCCGCAGCTCCGGTCCTGCCTCGTCCTTAATCCATGACAACGCATCGCGTGCTTTCATCGTGCACCTCGCTGGCCGAGCACGGCCCGGCGCACACTGCGTATACGCCCGCGCCAGCACACTCCCGCCACAACAAAGAGGACCAGCGAACCACCTAGGCCGAACATCTGGACCCGGTGGAGCGGTGCATTCGATAGTTGTCGCGATGCTTCCGACGTCTCGCGGAAGAAGCTGGTCAGGTCTGCAACTTCTGCCGCGGTCAGGGGGCGCGAACGGTATACGGTCGCCATCACCTGGGTTGGCGGATTGCTCAACCACGGCGGCATGCCACGGTCACCACCGAGCTTGCGATGCACGAGCGTCAGCTCAGGCCCGAGCCGTCCGCCGCCCGACGCCACGCTCGCCGCGCGGTGACACGCCATGCAGGCCGTGCCGCCATTGCGCAAGGGTCTTGCGCCGACGAAAATGGTACGGCCGCGATTGGCATCACCAAGCCCGGCCGGAGGTGCCGCCGCAAGAGCGCCGCCGGAAGACTGCTGGTCGATATACTGCAAGACTTGCTCTCCGAATTCGTTGTTGATGTCGGCGAAACCGGGCATCGTGATACCCTGCGCCTCCTGCACCAGCTGCAGTGCATATTTGTCTTTGGCGGAAATCTTTGCGTCGGGATCGCGAATGAACTCAACCAGCCAGTGCCTGTCGGCGCGCTTCGTGACATTCTTCAGGTCAGGACCGGCAAGCACGCCGCCTCCAATGGAGTGGCAGGATGAGCAGTTCTGATCGAAATAGTCGTGGACCCTGTCCTGTCCAAAAGCGTGGACTGTGATGAAGAGCAACGCGATTACAACTGAAATTTGGCGGAGGTGACGAATCAGCCGGGGCATGCAAGACCTCCCGCACTACCCATCCGTGATCAATGCAACTCGCCAGGAACGACCGTAGGGTGGTACACGCCCCGGGCGACTGATCCTCACCGGCACATATATCTACCTGAAGTCTGTTGGTGCGGATGTGATTGCCATCACCGCCATGGTGTTCACCGCCATACGAGTAGTGCGTTCGGAGATGGGCCAATCGAATGTTGCGCGGGCATCGCAGCGGGTCAATTACATTCAGCTTGAAATACCGCCGGCAGGTTGTCGTTTGGGAAGTCGTGGTTCCGATTTACTACGTGCCCTGCCGCGAGGAGAGATGCTGGGTCATCTTTTTAAACAGACTCCCGCGGCCAGTCTTGGGGAGTTTTGGTTTCTTCGTCCAGGGCCGATTAGTGCCGGTTTGCCCGTCGATCGGGCACAGGACCAAACTGAAAACTGCGACGTTAATTGCTCACTAACTGGCTCCCCTTGTATCGTTCCCAATTATGGCCAATACATTCAAGGTCGCTGTCGTCCAGGCCGCTCCGGTGGCGTTCGACCGCGACCGAACGATCCAGAAGGTCCGTGCGCTTGCCAGCGACGCAGCCCGATTGGGCGCGCGGTTGGTGCTCTTTCCCGAAGCGTTTGTTTCTGCTTATCCGCGAGGGTTGGATTTCGGCGCGGTGGTTGGCGCGCGCACGGATGCGGGCCGGGAAGACTTTCGCCGGTACTGGGAGAGCAGCGTGGACGTGCCCGGCCCAGCCGCGGACCAGCTCGGCAGGGCGGCACGCGCGAATGACATCTACCTGGTGGTGGGCGTGGTCGAACGCGCGGGTGGAACGCTGTACTGCTCGGTATTGTTTTTCGCGCCGGACGGCAGCCTGCTCGGCAAGCACCGCAAAATCATGCCGACCGGTTCCGAGCGCCTGGTGTGGGGCTTCGGTGATGGTTCCACTATGCCCGTGTTCGACACGCCGCTGGGGAAACTGGGGGCGGTAATCTGCTGGGAGAATTATCTGCCGTTAATGCGCGCGGCGATGTACGCCAAAGGGATCGAAATCTATTGCGCTCCCACGGCCGACGCTCGCGACTCCTGGATAGCGTCGATGCGCCATATCGCGGTTGAAGGACGCTGCTTCGTGCTTTCCTGCAACCAGTTCAACCGCCGGCGCGATTTTCCGCCGGATTATAGCTCCTCGTTCGGAGCAGATCCGGAGGCGATCGTTTGTCGCGGCGGAAGTTGCATTGTTGACCCCTTCGGCAATTTTCTTGCCGGGCCGAACGTGGAGGGCGAGGCGATATTGTCGGCTGAGATTGACCGCGCGCAGATCGTTCGCGGCAAATTCGACCTCGATGTCGTGGGACACTACGCGCGGCCGGACATTTTTCAGCTCCACGTTGATGAAGCAGCCAAACGACCCGTCAGCATGTACGGGGCTGACGCGACCGGCGCGAAAAAGCCGGCGGCTGAAGGCGAGCTTCGGCGGCCCCGGTCAAAGGAATCGGTGTCGACGCCAACGGCGCGAAGCAGCAAGAGAATGGGCCGACCAAGGTCCAGGAAAGCCGAAGCAAAAAATCTGTAGTGGTTGACTTGGCATCAGGTGCGGCCTAACATCCCGTCCACCATTGGTTCCTACCTTCACCGACTCGTTACCGGATGACATGGATTCGGATGCCCAACGGGGAACCGGAGGTCGCCGCGCTGCAGCGGGAGCAAGTAGCAGCCGCTGACAGCGGTCCCTATGCTGACCGGCCGTAATAGACGCATCCCAAGCCTCAACCGGCGTAGTTAGTTGAGTTCGAGCGAGCGCTCGAATGCTCTCTCGAAGTGGGGCGAGCCCTCTCCAGCAGAAATTTCAACGGTATTTTCGGCCTCGGCGGCGCGGGGTTGCTAAGATATGCGGCCATCATGATGGCTCGAGTCTGGCGCTGCGCCATAATCGTCCTGCTGTTCTCGGTCTTTGCTGCGGCACAACGAGACGATCCCGTCCCCGATCCGAGAGCCATCGTTATTTCGGGTCATGCGCGCTTTACGGTGCTGACGCCACGACTGATTCGCATGGAGTGGTCTGAAGACGGCAAGTTCGAGGATCATGCTTCGCTGGTGTTCATCAACCGGCGCCTTCCTGTGCCCGATTTCAAGGCCGCAACCGCCGGCGACTCGCTAAACATCAAAACGAACCAGCTCTCACTCCGCTACCGCAGCAAGGACGGGCGCTTCTCCGCCGACGATCTGGAAATCAGTTTTCATCTGAACGGGCAACAGGTCACGTGGCGGCCGGGAATAGAAGACAAGGGTAATCTCCAGGGCACGATTCGGACTCTCGACGGTGTGAAGGGATCGACAAACCTCGGCTCCGGCCTGGTCTCGCGTGATGGCTGGGTCGTGATTGACGATACCGGCCGCCCGCTGTTCGACGACTCGGATTGGCCGTGGGCGATAGCCCGCAAAGCAGCACCGCACCAGGACTGGTATTTCTTCGGCTATGGCCACGACTATAAAGCGGCGCTCGGCGATTACGTGAAGGTGGCCGGGCGTATCCCTTTACCGCCGCGCTTCGCGTTTGGCGCCTGGTGGTCGCGCTATTGGGCGTACACGGATCAGGAATTCAAGGAACTGGTAAGCCAATTTCGCGAGCACGATGTCCCGCTCGATGTCCTCGTTATCGATATGGACTGGCACCCAACGTTTGGCGTGCGCTGGTGGGAGAACAAGAAAGATTCGTCAGATCACGTCCTCGGTTGGACTGGATACACGTGGAATCCGCTGTACTTCCCCGATCCCGGCGAATTCCTGAAGTGGGTGCACGAACAGGGCCTGAAGAGCACGCTGAACATGCACCCGGCCTCCGGTGTTCAACCGTTCGAGCGGCAATATCCCGAGATGGCACGTGCCATGGGCATTGATCCTGCAACGAAACAATACGTGCCGTTCGACATCGCAAACAAAAGATTTGCAACCAGCTACATGGACATCCTGCATCATCCGCTGGAGCGACTGGGAATCGATTTCTTCTGGCTTGATTGGCAGCAGGAACCGGATACTTCCCTTCCCGGGCTAAACAACACGTGGTGGCTGAACTATGTGCACTTCACCGACATGGAGCGCGAAGGCAAACGTCCTTTGCTGTTTCATCGTTGGGGCGGGTTGGGCAATCACCGCTACCAGATCGGTTTTTCCGGAGACACGATCTCGGTGTGGGACTCGCTAGCCTTCCAACCGTACTTTACTGCGACGGCGGCGAACGTCGGCTACGGTTACTGGAGTCACGATATCGGCGGCCACATGCCGGGAGAGGTCTCGCCGGAGCTTTACACGCGCTGGATCCAGTTCGGCGTCTTCAGTCCGATCCTGCGTACGCATACCACCAAGAACCCTGGCTCGGAGCGTCGAATCTGGGCTTATCCCGAACCGTACGCCGAGATCATGCGCGATTCTTATCTCTTACGTTACGCGCTGATTCCCTATATCTACACTGCGGCGCGCCAGGCTTATGACACCGGAATCTCGCTGCTTCGGCCCATGTACTACGACTGGCCGGAGTCGCCTGAGGCCTACGAGTTTAAGGACGAATATATGTTTGGCGACGACATGCTGGTCGCGCCGATCACGTCACCGATGGCCGCCGCCACTGATCTGGCGACAAAATCCGTTTGGCTGCCGCCCGGCACCTGGATCGAGTGGTTCACCGGAGCGGTGCTGAGAGGACCCGCAAAAGTGGAACGCAGTTTCGGACTTGATGAAATTCCCGTGTATGCGAAAGCGGGAGCCATCATCCCCACCCAGCCAAAAATGCTGCACACCGGCGAAAAACCAATTGATCCCTTGATCCTCACCGCTTTCCCGGCGGCTCATGGCGCAAGCCGCCTGTACGAAGATGGCGGTAACACACTTGGATACAAGCACAACGAATTTGCCAGCACCCTCATTCAACAAGTCCGTGACAAGAACACGATGACGCTGGAGATTCTTCCTGCGGAAGGGAGCTATCCCGGGATGCCTGGCGAGCGAGGGTACGAGATCCGACTGCCGCTTACGTGGCCTCCGGCAGAAGTGACCTTCGATGCCCACCCGGTGCCGTTTTCTCGCGACGGCGCAGTCCCCGGCTGGCGCTACGACGGAGAACATCTCAGCACTATCCTCTCGCTCCCCGCTCAAACTGTGACGCGGAAGGCCAGCATCAAGCTGAAGTTCCCTCCACAGCTGATGGCAAGACAACAATTGTTGGAGGGCGCTGCCGGAAAAATCGCGCGCTTGAAGCGGGCCATGGCAATGGCGGAAAACTCATGGCCCAACGGCTGGGCGCCCGACATCATGCTCGACACCGCACAGACCGGCAACCGCATCAGCCTGCATCCGGAAAATGCGTTGCAAGAACTCGAGCGTCTCGACAGCAACCTGCCGGAAGTTATCGCCCAACTGGAGAAGCTGGCGGAGGAATTGTCGAAGATGCCGGACAACGGCGAAGGTTACGGCTTTGGTCCGCAAGATCAAGTCGCCGCCGTCCGCAAGGCCATCGCGCATCTTGCAACACACTGAAGGCCGGAACACCGGAACAGTCTGCAGCGATTTACGGCGCCAACCACTCGAGGATCAGTTGCCGAACCCTGGCGCCTTCATGCCGGCGGCGGACGGCATCCAGGACGACGGGCATCGCGCTTTCCGATTTGCCTCGAAATCCAACCCAATAGGGAACGTGCAGTTCGGGAATTAGTAATTCGCTTTCAATGCGAAGGTCGCAGACCCGGAAAAACCCTGCGCGGAAAATCATTCGCCGAACGCTTGCCTCCAGGATATCGCGCGCCTTTTCCTCCGGCAGGGACGCAGCGACATGGTTACGGGTTTTGGTCTCGACCGCGATGAGCTCATCGGAAAACGTCGGGAACGAGAACAGGTCGAGCTTTCCGGATACGGCATCTACCGCGAGCAGCATGGATTGCTTTCGCGAGCCGTCCCTGATGTGAACACGGTAAAGCCGGAAGGGGACATAGATCTGCGCCAACCTGCGAAGGGGTCCGCTGAGTACATTCAGCAAAATGCGCCGCAGTCCACGGGAGCGCAGCTCGTGCGCAGCCTCTTCTCGGGTCACGTTTGGACGAAGCGTGCAGATCCCGGCCATGTTTTCTGTCATCGGAAATACACCCACAGTCCCACCACGACCGCCACCAGCAACACGCTGAATGCGAGGTTGACGCGACGCTCCAGCCGCGTCTCCGCAGTCGGCTTGCGTTGCGGCGCGATCGCTCCCATCTCTTCCACATTCAGTTTTTCGTCGACCGTCGCGAAGGTCAGTCCGGCCAGCGTGCGGCGTTCGGGTGCCGCCGTCGCCAGGCTTACCGAAACCAGCACGGCTGAACACGCAATAAACATCAAGATCGCGTAGTGAAGGAAATTAAGATCAACGATCCAGCGAGCTGCCGACGAGGTAAAGAAGTGGCCGCCATGACTGCGATCTGCGATCTCCAACACGAACCGCAAAGCACCGAGCACGAATCCGACCAGCAAAGACGTGATTGCTCCTGCACCGTTCATGCGGGGCCACAGAATTCCGAGGATGAAGCACACCGCGATCGGCGGACTGATATACGCCTGGACACTCTGCAGGTAAATATAGAGCTGGCTGCTGATAAGGTGAATGAATGGCACCCAAAGCAGACCAAGAATTACCATGACACCGGTAGCCATTCGTCCGAAGTTAACCAGTTGCCGTTCGCTGGCCCCAGGGCGCAGTTTCTTGTAGAAGTCGAGGGTAACCAGCGTAGAAGCGGAATTGAACACTGCGCTCATCGCGCCCATAAGCGCCGCCAACAGCGCGGCGATCATCAGTCCCACCACACCGGCAGGCAAGAGATTGATGACCAGCGTCGGATAGGCAATATCGCCATTCAAGACTTCGCCGTTCGGCCCGAAACTGAAAAGGTTCCGGTACAGCGTCACAGCGATGAGTCCAGGCAGTACCAGGATGAACACAGGAAGAATTTTCAAGAACGCGGCAAGAATCGTGCCTGCCTTGGCATGTCCCTCATCTTTTGCTGACAGCACTCGCTGCACAATCACCTGGTCGGTGCACCAGTACCAGATACCAAGAATTGGTGCGCCTAGGAAAATGCCCGTCCATGGAAACTCAGGATCAGAAGGGGGCTTGATCATGTGGAAGTAGTTGGATGGAAGAGCGTGCCGCAGTCCGGTGAATCCTCCCGCCTTGTCGAGTCCGATGACGGTGAGAATGACCGCACCAGCAATCAAAATCAGCGTCTGCACAAGATCGGTGTAAATCACCGCTGCCAGGCCACCGGCCACGGTATATACCCCGGTGGCAACGACCAGGATCACGGCGGCCGTCAAAGGGCTCCACCCGACAACGCGTTCCAGAACCACGGCGGCGGCGTAGAGATGCACGGAAATTTTTGTAAAGACGTAGGCGATGATGGAAATGCCGGCCAAGTACACGGCACATTGGCGATTGAATCGCCGCTCCAGGAACTCCGGCATGGTGAAGACATTGGAGCGAAGATAAAACGGAACAAAGACCCACCCTAGAATCAACAGAATCATGCAGGCGAGCCATTCAAAGTGGCCCACCGCTAATCCTGATGTCGCACCGGATCCCGCCAGCCCGATAAAGTGCTCCGTGGATACATTGGAGACAAATAACGAGGTGCCAATCGCGAACCAGCCTATATCGCGACTGGCGAGGAAGTAATCGGTGGATGTCCTTTCTTTCAGCGAGAAGTAAAAGCCGATGGCGAAGACCACAACGAAATAGGCTGCGATGATGCCTAAGTCAACTGAGCCCAGTGTCCGGTGTGTCGCGCCGATCTGCGTCATTGAAGGCTCCTGGGTTGCACTGACAGGACAGCAGCGGAGGCAGGGAAAATCTGTCCATTCTGCGATCCCGGGACGCCGCCGGGATTGTAGGAACCGAAGTCGGATGCGTAATCGAGTGTCCAGCGCCCCGTCGAGTCAGGCCCTGAACCTCCACTCAGCACCGTATCGTTTCCGCGGTAATTCAGCATACCTGAGTCGAGCGTTGTTCCCACTGGGATCGGGTGATTCCTGGGTGCCGTGTTTCCCGCAGGCTGCAATACGTGGTTCGGTTGATCGTTGGGAAAGAGAGTGGTCTCCGCGGTGATGTGTGCGGAAGACAAGCCGGAAATGTTTGGATCGACCCCCTTTCGGCCGGACATTGTTGACCTCGCGGTCCACTACGTCAAGCGGCTTTCTGCACTACGGTACACTGCTTACCACCTTTGTCGGAGAAACGGGCATGTGGGAGAAGGAGCGGAAGGCGCGGCGGGTTCCGGCGGTTGAGCCTGTTTCTGGCAGCTTCACGAATGGCGGGATCCACGAGGTATCCGGGGTTACGCGCGATGTGAGTCCGGCGGGCGCGTTCTTCTATTGCGAGATCGCGCCCGAGGTTGGGAGCGAGATCGAGCTGGTGTTCAGTCTGCCGGCGGAATTGGTCAAAGATTCCGCCCAGGTGCTGTGCCGGGGGCGTGTCGTGCGCGTCGAGTCCGCCGGTGGCAGTTCCAAAGTCGGTGTTGCTGTAGAGTTTGAGACTATTGAACGGTTGCCGAGTTCTTGATCACGATCCGTTTCTTCGTTCGTCCTCTTCGGCGGGTTTTCCAACAAGTTCTCGTCATATCGAAACCGCGCAGTTCGCGTATCCGCCGTCCCGAATTGGTGACGAGAAAAAGGACCGCCTGCAGTGCGCACTCGAGCGTGACAGAATTCAGCGCCTCAGCATTGGCGGTGCAAACAAGGCGCGGAGACAAGGGTCTTCGCGCCGTTCCGTCTAGCTTCTGACCTTTCTCTATTTTTTGTGCTCTTGACCTTCCCAGCGGCCACTCCAGCGTTCGGTGCCCCAGTTGCCGTTGCCCCAACTGCTGAACTGTGAACCGTCGACGGTGCTGCCTTCGCGATATTCGAACATGCGTTCCTCACCATTCGGCCCGCGAGCATAGATGCGGAGCGTCTTCACGTGTCCGGGGTCGGGATCCACGCCAAACGTGCTGT
>DASSIZ010000020.1 GCA_035691485.1 Terriglobales bacterium | reverse complement strand
GTACATCAGCATGCGGGCCAGCGCGTACCGGTTCCTTTCCCCGCCGGACAATACTCCGATGCGCTTGAACACGTCGCCTTCGCTGAACAGAAACGATCCCAGCAGGCTGCGCAACTCGGTCTGCGTGGCGCGTGGCGCCAGCTTCTCCAGGTCATCCAGCACACGTGCTTCCGGATCGAGCTGCTTGTACTGGTCCTGCGCGAAATAATCCGCCTCCACGTTGTGTCCCAGCTTTCGCTCGCCCGTCGTCACCGGATCCAGGCCCGCCAGCAAGCGGATGAGGGTAGACTTTCCGGCTCCGTTCACCCCCACCAGCGCGATCCGGTCGCCGCGCTCAATCAGGAAGTTCACGTCGCACAGCACCAGCTTCTCGCCATATTTCTTGGACACTCCGGCAAATTCGGCGACCGTGCGCCCGCTCGGTTTGGGCTGCGGAAACTTGAAGTGGATGGTGCGCTCTTCCGACGGAATCTCGATCCGCTCCATCTTCTCGAGTTCCTTGATCCGGCTCTGCACCTGCTTCGCCTTGGTAGCCTGGTAACGGAAGCGGTTGATGAACGCCTCCAGCTGCTCAATCCGCTCGCGCTGATTCTTGTGCGCCGCCTGCAGCTGCTCCAGCCGCTGCGTCTTCTGCGCCAGGTACTTGTCGTAGTTTCCCGGGTAAAAATGCACGCCCCGGTTCCAGATCTCGACGATCTTCTTCACCGTCACGTCGAGAAAATAGCGGTCGTGCGAGATCAGCACGAACGCGTTGGGATAGGCCTGCAGGTATTCCTCGAGCCAGTTGCGCGATTCCAGGTCGAGATGGTTGGTCGGCTCATCCAGCAGCAGCAGGTTGGGCTTTTGCAGCAGCAGTTTGGCCAGCGCGATCCGCATTTGCCAACCGCCCGAGAATTCTTCCGTGCGCCGCTGCCAGTCTTCCTTCTTGAATCCCAGTCCCGCCAGCACCGCGCCCACCTGCGCCTCAATCGCGTATCCGTCGCGCGCCCCGAACTCGTGATCGAGCCGGTGATAGCGGTCCGCCACCTCGGCATACTCCGCGCTCGCCGGATCCAGCTCGGAAATCTTCGTCGCCAGCGCATGCAGCTCCTGCTCGATGCCCAGCAGTTCCGTGAACACCGACATGCACTCGTCGAACACCGTCCGGCCTGCCAGCGCCAGCCCTTCCTGCGGCAGGTATCCGAAGCTGATTCCCTTCGCGACCGTGATGGTTCCGTAATCCAACGTCTCCATGCCGCCGAGGATCTTCAGCAGCGTGGATTTTCCGGTGCCGTTCGCGCCGACCACGCCAATGCGGTCCTGCGGCGTGACTAGCCAGTCCAGGTCTTCGAACAGCAGCTTTTCCCCGAATCGTTTCCCGGCAGCGGAGAGTTGAATCATGGGTGGTTTCTATTTTCGCACCCCAGGGCCTGGAAGCGCGAAACCGTGAAACCAACGACTGCTAGATATAAACTGGTCAGCCAATGGTCGACAACCGTCTCGGTTACGAACCGCAACTTGAACCGGGATTTCGAGAAGCAAGCCCCGCCGGCAAACTGTGGAAGCACCTGGTGTTTGCTCTCCTCATTGGCCTCGCTCTTCGGGTGTTTCTGATCTGGCGTTTCCCGAACGAGTGGGCGGACTCTTTGGTGTACGACGAACTTGCCCGGAATTTGATAGACCACCGTGTTTACGGCGTGTTCCTGGATGGAAAGCTCACGCCCGTAAATCTGCGGATGCCCGGTTACCCGGGGTTCCTCGCCGTTATTTATCTACTCTTCGGGCGCTCCCCGATGGCCACGATGTTGGCACAGGTCGTGGTTGACCTCTGCACCTGCGTGTTGACGGCGGTATTGGCCGCGCTACTTGCGCCGGAGTCATCCCGCAGGCGCGTGTTCATCGCCGGCCTGTGGCTCGCGGCAACCTGTCTGTTCCTGGCAAGCTATCCGGCCGCGCTGGTAACCGAAACTTTAACTGCCTGTATCACGACGGCGGCGCTGGTTCTGCTGGTGAAGGCTTACCAAAACGAAGCCGCATCGCCAAACGTGCCCAAACCTGCTTACAACGGCAAGGTCTGGTTTTTGGGAGCGCTCCTGGTTGGACTTGCAACCTTGGTCCGCCCCGAGACGCCATTGCTGATGGCGGCAACCGCGGCGGTTGTCCTGATTCGCTGGTGGCGGCCTGCCGGCTGGCCGAAGGTGTTTCGGATCGGCGCGCTGCTTGCGGTGGGCCTTGTCCTTCCGCTGTTGCCCTGGGCGGCGCGGAACTGGCGTACCTTCCGCACGGTGCAGTTGCTAACCCCGCGGTATTACGAGATGCCGGGGGATTACACGCCGCGGGGTTTCTACGCCTGGATCAACACGTGGCTGGTGCGTATGCGTGACGCTCAAGGCGTCTTCTACAAACTCGAAGACGAGCCCGTTCCCATCGAAAACGTACCGGACTCGGCGTTCGATTCGCCGGAAGAAAAGAAACGTGTTGCAGCGCTGCTGGATCAGTACAACGCGACAACCTCCGTCACTCCGGAACTCGACGCGCAGTTCGCCGACCTGGCGCGCGAGCGAGCTGCGCGACATCCGCTGCGAACGTACTTATGGATTCCATTGCGCCGGTCGGTGAGCATCTGGTTCACACCGAGGACGGACATTTTCCCTTATTCATCGGATATTTGGCCGCCCGCGGAACGGTGGGAGAAAGATGCGGTTGGTTTCTCTCTGACGGTTGGGCTGGTGCTGGTGAACGTTTTTTACCTGGGCCTTGCGCTTGCTGCTGCGTGGCGATGGCGCCGCCAACCCGGCGTGCTATTACTCGTCGCATTCATCGTCGTCCGTACCGCGTACTTCGCTCGCGTCGAGACACCCGAGCCACGTTACGTCCTGGTCTGTATCCCGGCGGTGTTAGCGCTAGGCGCACTCACGATAGGAGTGCGTCAAAATGGTCAGGAGTGAAGCCGCTGCAGAAGAGGAGGAGCCAATGAAAATGTCTGTCTTTGTGGGCACGAGTTTGGACGGCTTCATAGCGCGACGGAACGGCGCGTATGACTTTCTGCCACCCGGCGGTGGTGAGCCCCACGGCTATGACGAATTCATGGCAAGTGTCGATACGATTGTAATTGGCCGCAATACCTTCGAGACGGTACTGACCCTCGAACAGTGGCCGTACAAGGACAAGCGGGTCGTCGTCCTGAGCAGCCGGCCGCTTGAGTTGTCGGCAGTCCGGGGAAACATGGTGGAGCAGATGGCCGGGAGACCGGCCGAGATCGTTTCCAAGCTCGCTGCGACTGGCGCCAAACACGTCTATGTTGATGGTGGGATCACAATTCAAGAGTTCCTGCGAGCCGGGCTGATCCAACGACTCACGATTACTCGGGTACCGGTTCTCATTGGGGATGGACTCCCTCTCTTCGGCACAGTCCCACACGACATTCGGCTCCATCACGTCGCCACCCGGCACTATCCGAGCGGCATGGTGCAGAGCGAGTACGATGTCGTTTGAAGGTTTCGCGTTTCGAGGTTTCAAATTTCACGTAACTTTGAAGCCGTGAAACCTGCCCTTCGCGGAAACCGCTTAGACGGCCATGAGATTGGGCTGGAGCTTGGTGTAGCCGTGCTGCTGGGCCCAGAGGGTCAGCGGTAGCGTGGCGAGTTCGTCGACCACCGGAATGGCGAGGCCGTTTGTGGTGAGGTCCACCGTCTTGATGTACGTGTTGCAGGTGTCGCAGGCCTCGACACGCACATGGTTGAATTGTTCCGAGGTGAAGACAGCGAGCGCCTCATTGCGGTCTTCGCCGCAGCCCGGACAGATGGCGCGCAGGAAGTCCCACTCGTGCGCGCACAGCGAGCAGATGAAGCTGCGCTTGGCGCCGAGTTGCTCCTCGCGCAGGACACCGACGACAGGCTCGGACTCGCACATCGGGCAGGTCGCGGCGTTGCCGTGGAGCGGCGGTTCCGGCAGGCGCTCGGCAAGGAACTCCGCGTAGGGCTGAAGGAAGGCGCGGGCGAAGAAGGAGTCGGCGTACGGCAATTCAGCCGTCTCGGAGCGCTGCCAGAAATCGCACAACAGCTTTTCCCAACGCGGCTCTTTTTCGGCTGCCATTTGTTCGGCGGCTGCGGAAAGTGCGAGCGGTGCGGATTCTTTGACGACGTTCAGGAATCCCGGAAAACGCGGCCGCAGGAGAACGGTATCGAGCGGGTCGCGGAAAGCATGAAGCTGCGACTTCGCCCGGGCCTGGGCGATGTATCCGTAAAACGCCTTCTGGTAACGGGCAACGGCGGTATAGAAGCCGAGGACTTCAGAGGCGAAGGGATAAGCTTCGGCCAGTTCGCCGGCGCGCCCGATGCGTTGATCCCAGGTGGGCCGAGTCATGTCAACCGATTTCGTGCAGTCCCCACGGGACTCCTGCAAATAGCCTCAGCGGCTAAAGCCGGACTACTTACGGCACTCAACGGCACGGCTAAAGCCGCGCCCTACCCCGTCACTTCCGACTTGCAGTTTCGCGGCATCAGAAAATCCCTGGCCGTCGAAAACCTCTACTTCTTGGCCGCTGGTTCCGCGGCGGTGATCTTGTCCAGCCACAGGCGATGGTGGAACCTGGCCCAAGGCATGGAGACTTCGCCGCGGATGACGGAACTGAAGCCTCCGCGCACGATCGCGGTGCCCATGTACACGTGGATGATGAATCCAGCCAGCGTGACGAGAAACGCAAGCGGGTGGAGGATGATCGAGGCCAACCGCAGGAAACGCAGGCTCCACGGAATGTACTCGCTAAACCACAGGATCATCCCGGTAACGAACAGCGTGAGCCCGCCCCAGAACATCACCCAGAACAGATATTTCTGTCCGTAGTTGAAGCGGTCCACCGGTGCGAACTGCTGGTATCCGCGGATGGCCTTGTGCGGGTCCGCTTCTTCTTCCTCCTCGTTGCGGACGTATTCGCCGATGAACTTGCGCCACTCGCGATCCTGCGGCGTCACGAGCATGTCGCGATGCCACATGCCATACATGTACACGACGGCGAAGGTGAATATCAGGCCCATCCAGGGATGGACGGCGCGGGCGACAGGGCCGCCGCCGAGAAACAGGGCGAGCCACCACATCCACGGGGTCCAGAAAGCCAGACCGCTGAGCAGGAGGTAGATGTAAGAGAGGCCTGCCGTCCAGTGAATGATGCGCTCGGTGAGGTTGTAGCGGAGAACATTCCCGCTGGGAAGTATGCGACCGCTGCTCATGATTGACCTCCTGCCGGCGCCTGCTTGGCCTTCTTGTCGTCTGCCGGTACCGGGGCGTGCTTCGGTCCGTAACGCAGGTAGTGCAAGAACGTCCCGATGATGCCGCCGACGATGGCGAGATTACCGATCCACTTCAGCGGCTGCTTCCAGAGTTCGACCGTCCAGGGAACGGTGGGATCGACGGGCAGTCCATAAGCCTGCGGCTTGTCGCCGTAAGCCAGGATGGTGACCACGCCGGTGCCGCCGACGCCGCCGGGATCGTAAATTCCGGCGGTAGAGAAGCCGGAGGCTTTGAGCTGGTTGACGCGCTTCTGCGCCTTCAGCAGCAGATTCTCCTTGGTGCCGAAGGAGAGACAACTGGTCGGGCAGGCTTTGATGCAAGCGGGCTCCAGGCCGACGGAAACGCGGTCGACGCAGAGGGTGCACTTGTAAACCTTCTTGGTGACTTTACTGAGCTTGGGCACGTTGAACGGGCAGCCGGAAATGCAATAGCCGCAGCCAATGCAGTTCTCCTGCTGGAAGTCGACGATGCCGTTCTCGTACTGCACGATGGCGCCGGGAGCCGGACAGGCTTTGAGGCAGCCGGGATCGGCGCAGTGCATGCACTGGTCCTTGCGCATCAGCCAATGCAGGTTGTCGCCGTCCTGGACTTCGTTGAAGCGGATCAGGTTCCAGACGTGCGGCGTCATGTCAGGCAGCGTCTGGTAGGTACCGAGGTTAACGGTAGTTTCCGCAGGCAGGTCGTTCCACTCCTGGCAGGCGACCTCGCAGGCCTTGCAGCCGATGCAGGTCGAGGTGTCAATCAGCTTCGCAACCACCTGGGTGAGCCGGATGCCGGGGGAAGCGGCGCCGGCCGAAGCGTTTTTCATTTCCAGTGCTTGTGTCATGGCGTCCTCCTCCCTATGCCTTTTCCAGTTTCACAAGAAAGCCCTTGTACTCCGGGGCAAACGAGTTGGGATCGACAATGGTCGGGGTGACAATGTTCGCCATCCCTCCTGTCTGCTCGCCGCGACCGAGGAAGCCCCAGTGGATGGGGAACCCGATCTGGTGCACGGTCTTGCCGGCGACCTGCATGGGCTTGATGCGTTTGGTGATCATCGCCTTGCCCTGGATGGCACCGCGAGCGCTGGTAATCTTCACCATTTCGCCGCTCTTGATTCCCTTCTCCCGGGCGAGCTCTTCGGAAATCTCGACAAAGAATTCCGGCTGCAACTGCACGTTGTAGGCGTTGTTCTTGGTCCAGTAATGGAAGTGCTCGGTGAGGCGATAGGTGGTGGCGACAATCGGGAATTCGTCGGGCTTGCCAAGACGGTCCCACTTGCCCTTGAAGGGCTTGACCGCGGGATTCTTGCTGGTCTTGGCATGAAGCTGGTTGTCGACCGGGGACTCGGTAGGCTCATAAAATTCGGTGAACGGACCTTCCGCAAATTGTCCCGGCACGAACAAGCGAGCGGCGCCTTCGGGCAGCATGATGAAGGCGCCCATGCCGGCCTCGGGCGGACTGTCGGGCTTGTAGTCGGGAACGTCGCCAGTCCACTTCTCGCCGTTCCAGCGGATGCCCGGGCGCTTGGGATCCCAGGGCTGGCCCTTGGCGTCGGCGGAACAGCGGTTGTACATGACGCGGCGGTTGGCGGGCCAATTGAATCCCCAATTTTCGAAGCGCTTCATGCCGCTGGGATCGGCCGCGTTACGCCGCTGGCCGAGGTTGCCCGCTTGCGTATAGGCGCCGATGTAGAGCCAGTTGCCGCTCAGGGTGGTACCGTCGTTGCGGGCGTCGAGGAACTTGCCGAGTTGCTCGCCGGGCTTGAGGTCCACCGTCTTGGGATCCTTCTCGTTCTTGACTTCGGCGATGGCCCATCCGTTAAGCTCGCGCGCGACTTCGTCGAGCGAGGGTTGGAACGGGTTGGTGTACCACCAGTTGAGGTTCTGGATAGGTTCGGGCGACTTGCCCCCTTCCTTGGCATAAAGGTCGCGGACCTTGAGGAAGATGCGGCCGATGATCTCCTGGTCGGTCTTGGCGTCGCCGGGCGGATCCAGCGCCTTGTACTTCCACGCGAACCAGCGCGCCGAGTTGACGAAGGAGCCGTCTTTCTCGGCGAAGTTGGAAGCCGGCAGAAGGAAGACTTCAGTCTTGACGTCGGACGGACTGGTCTTCTCCTCGTCGAGAGCGATGATTTCCGGCTTCCAGAAGGAAGCGGTTTCGGTCTCGAAGTTCTCTGCCACGACCAGGAATTTCAGCTTCTTGAGCGAGCTGATGACCTTGCGCGAGTGCGGGCCGTTGTTGACCGGGTTCATTCCGAAGTTGACCAGGCCATCCATCTTGCCGTTGTACATATGGTCGAAGATGAAGGCCCAGCTCCAGTTTTCGTAGGTGCCCGGCGCCGGCCCGGCCGGCAGACGCGGGTGCCATTGGTATCCGAACTCGTTCTCCTTGGTGGCGTGCAGACCGTAGTACGCCTTCATCTGGCTGACATAGAAGCGGTCATAGTTCTGCACGAAATTCATCACGCCGGGGCGCAGCGGCTTAGGCAGCAGGTGCCCGAAGAACGCCTTCATGTCCGGTTCATCCTGCTTGGGAATCGCGATGTACCCGGGCAGGTTGTGATAGGCCATGCCGCAGTCTGTGCCGCCCTGGATGTTGGAGTGGCCACGCAGCGCGTTGAGACCGCCGCCGGGCATGCCGATATTGCCGAGCAGCAACTGCAGCATGGCGGCGCAATGGATCAGCTGGACGGAGAAGCTGTGATGGGTCCAGCCAAGGGCATACATGACGGTCCCCACCTTGTCGGGCGTGTAGGTGGAGGTGATGATGTCGGCCGCCTTGTTAAAGGCGTCCGGCGTACAGCCGCAAATCTTCGAAACCATCTCCGGCGTGTAGCGCGAGTAGAACTTCTTCATCAACTGGTAGACGCAGCGAGGATCCTGCATCGTGGGATCCACCTTGGCGAAGCCGTCCTTGCCGATGTCGTAGTTCCAGGTGGTCTTGTCGTATTTCTTGTTGGCTTCGTCCCAACCGCTGAAGACGCCCTCGTCGTCCTTGAATTCGTATTGCGGGTGGACGATGAACGGGGCGTTGGTAAAAAGCTTAACGTACTCTTCCTGGATGCGATTGTGGGTGAAGCAGTAGTTGATGAGCCCGGCGAGGAAGGCGATGTCGGTGCCGGCGCGGATCTGGGTAAAGCTGTCGGCTACGGCAGAGGTGCGATTGAAGCGCGGGTCCACCGAGACCAGCTTGGCGTTGCGGTTGCGCTTGGCTTCCATGACGAAGCGGAAGCCCACCGGATGGTTTTCGGCGGGATTGCCGCCCATGGCGAGAATGACGTCAGCATTCTGAATGTCGGTCCAGCCATTGGTCATGGCGCCGCGCCCGAATGTGGCGGCCAAACTGGCCACCGTCGGGCCGTGTCATATCCTGGCCTGTTGTTCCATCGGGATAATGCCCATCCCGGCGCGGAACGCTTTTACCAGCAGGTAGTTGTTCTCATTATTGTCGGTGCAACCGCCGATGACGCCGATCGCGGTCAGGGCGTTGCCCTCACGCAGCTTGGCGTCGCGCGTGTCCTTCATCAGCCGGGCGATGCGATCGACCATGAAGTCCCAGGACTTCTCTTCCCACTTGTCGCTGCCGGGAGCGCGGTACATGGGCTTGGTAATGCGGCGATCATTGACGATGTTGTGCTTGATCGTCGCGCCTTTGGGACACAGCGCGCCCTGGTTGATGGGATGATCGGGATCGCCCTCGACGTGGATGACGGCGGGACGGACGTTGCCGGACTTGTCGCCCAGCGTATGAATAATGACGCCGCAACCGACCGCGCAATACGGGCAGGTGGAGCGGGTCTCAGTGGTGCGCGCGATCTTGAGTTCGCGCACCTCGGCGTGAGCTTGCGTGAGGTCAAAGCCGAGTACTGAGGCGGCAACGCCGCCGACAGTGCTCACTTTCAGGAAATCTCTTCTCGATGGACTCATGCTGACCAACCTCCCCGATGGTTACGGTCAGAGACGACGGCGCGTGCGCGCCGAGGCACACAACGACTCGGAAAATGGGCTACGGTTTATCGCTTTTTACAGGCTGTGTCAAGCACAATGGCTGAAAGTCGGCGCCAGTAGTGAATTGGCGCGCTTGCCAGGGGCGATTTCACGAATGGAATGATGGATTCTCCTATAATGGCAAGCCGCGGGAGGTGACAGATGGCGGGAACCTATGGATTTCTGCTGGAGACGTACGAGACCGAAATCCTGAAGATCGCCAGCATCTGGGAAGCGTTTCCGGAATCGAGCATGGATTTCCGCCCGCATGCGAAGTCGCGCAGCGTGCTGGAACAGATGGAGCACCAGGTACAGTCGGAAGGCCGGTGGATGAAGACGATGCTGGGGATCGATACTGGCGATCCGAACCCCTCGCAACGAAGCAAGCAGGGGTTTATCGAGAAATATCGCAGCGATGCGACGCGACGGCTGGAGATTTTGCGGGCCAAGCCCGACGAATGGTGGCGCGAGACGACACAGTTCTTCGATGTGACGCGTTCGAAGGCTTGGGTGATGACGCGGCGGATGACGCACTCCTCGCATCATCGCGGACAACTGGTGGTGTACCTGCGGCTGGTGGGCGAACTGGTGCCATCGGTTTATGGGCCGACAGCGGACACCGGAGAGAGAGTGCGGTACAGCTTTGCCGAGGGCGAGAAACGGCCGGCCTGACCAGGAAAAACCCCGGCAAGGGCGCCGGGGCTTAGTAATTCTCCGGAGGTCGCTCTCCTTTATTAAGAGAGTCGCTCTCGGCGGACTGGCGCCTAATTGGCGTAAAACTTGGCGTTAGTTTCGATGTACTGCTTCTTATCTTCCGGCACGTCATCCGCCGGGAAGATGGAGTTCGAGGGGCAAACAGAAACGCAGGCGCCGCAATCGATGCAGCCTTCCGGATCGACATACATCTGGCCCACGGATTCGAACTTCTCTTCGTCTTTCTTAGGATGAATGCAGTCGGTGGGGCAAGCGTCGGCGCAAAGGACGTCCTTAAGACAGGAATCGGTGATTACATAAGCCATCGTCAATTCTCCCGTAAGATTTCCTGGGCGCGGCCGCTCGCGGAGGTCCGGACGGTGCACCTCGTATAAGAAATTTAAGCGGGAGCTGTACGGAGTGGCGGTGATGCCGCTCACTGCTCGATGTGAGCAGAAGCACCGGTGTCGTCGTGCCGATCAGCCGCACAGCACCGACCCGCCGTTGAGGTTGAGGACCTCGCCGGTAATGTGGCGGGACCACTCGGAGGCGAGAAACGCGACTGAAAGCGCAACATCATCGGGGGTGGCGATGCGGCGCAGCGGGATGGCGTCCTCCACGTGACGCTTGAAGCCGTTGTTATGAAAGACCGGATCGTTCATCTCCGTATCGACCCAGCCGGGCGCGACGCAATTGACGCGGATCTGGGGCGCCAGTTCCGTGGCCAGTGACTTGGCAAAGCTGATCTGGCC